>PUNR01000205.1 GCA_003551805.1 Loktanella sp. | reverse complement strand
CGTACTATGAGTACACTTCCTACAAGCATCGCGAGAGCATGGAAGGTTACCCCGACACCGGGTTCTACTGGGGCAACCCGGGCGGCGTGCCGGGGCCGGTCTGCGCGGGCGGCAGGCGGTGGGTCTGCGCGTCGAAGGGCGGCAGGATCTGGCGGATTTCGGCGGGCAGGGCCATGTGCTGGGCTGGTACGAAAGCCGCGAGGCCGGTTTCTGGTCGCCCGATTACAATGCGGTTGACGACCAGCACAGCTATGGGATCGACGGGGCCGTCGGGTTTGGCCGCGTCACCCTGACCTTCGGTGCCGAGGATGCGCGCCAGAGCGCCGACCGCAGCAGCCAGAAAGCCCGTCTTGGCGTGGAAACGCCCGTTGGCGAAGATCTGACACTGGCCGTCGAGTTGGCGCATCAGGACCAGCGCAATACGGCGGCATCCGCCGTGGCGGGCCAGAACGGATCGCGCACCGATCTGGGCGCAAGACTGACATGGAGCGCCGCCGAGGATGCCAGCTATTGGGTGTTCGGGCAGGGCAGCCTGCGCAACACGGGCGATGTCGCCAGCGACACCCGCTTTGGGGCAGGGGCAGAGGTCAGTCTGACGGATTCCCTGTCGTTGCGTGCGCAGGCCTCGCAGGGGGATCGGGGCTTTGCCGGAACAGCCGACCTGTCCTACAGGCCCAATGCCGCATCGACCTATCGCCTTGGCCTGCGCGAGGATGCAACGCAATCGGCCGACCTGTTTGGTGCGGCGCGTCGTGGCCTGAACTTTGGGGCCGACCGCCAGATCAACGATGCCTGGGGCGTCAGCACTGAAACGGTGATGGGCGGGCTGCGTGAGCGGCGTTCGATGCTCAGCACTTACGGCGTGACCTATACACCCAACGAGGCACGCAGCTATTCCGCTGGCCTGCTGACCGGGCAGACCCGCGAGGCTGACGGCACCACCGTGACGCGCGACGGCCTGTCCTTTGGGCTGTCCCACAATTACGGCGAAACGCTCAGCTATCGTCTGCGCACCGAATACCGCGAGGACAGCTCGGACAACCCCGCACGGTTCACCCGCCGCGAGTCGTGGCTTCTCAGCGGCGATCTGACCTACAAGACGTCGGATGACTGGCAGTTCATCGGCGGCCTCGATCTGGTACTGTCGGATGGTGACGGCGGGTCCCTGCGCGATGGCCGCTATGTCGAGGGGCGGCTGGGCTATGCCTATCGTCCGGTGGCCGACGACCGTCTGAATGCCCTGATCAGCTATACGTTTCTGGATGACCAGCCCGGTGTGGATCAGGTCAATTTCGATGGCGATGTGAACGGCCCGCGCCAGCAAAGCCATATCCTGAACGCCGCGCTCAGCTATGATCTGACCCCGCGCTGGACGCTGGGCGTCAAATACGGTCTGCGCCACCGCGAGGAAACCGACCGGATCAGCGGCGACAGTTTTGAATCGCTGGCCCATCTGGGCGTTGCGCGCGTCGACTACCGGATCGTACAGAAATGGGACGTGATGGGCGAGGTGCGCGCCTTCTACAGCGACAGCGCCGATACGACCGATTACACCGCCTTGATGGCTGTCTACCGCGAAGTCTCGCCCAATGCGCGGATCGGCGTGGGCTATGCCTGGGGCGGGGTATCCGACGATCTGCGCACCATCGAAGAGGACAAGGCAGGCTTCTTCGTCAATATCATCGGCAAATTCTAGGGTCAGGACCCATTGATCTCAGGTTTGTTGCGTGTTTCACGGCTCCGAAAATGGAGTAGTGACATGTCTGATCTCTTTTGGCTGACTGAGGCGCAGATCGCGCGCTTGGAGCCTTTGAGAACGGCAGCGCAAAAGTGAGCCACGTAAGTGACGGAATTGTATTGCTGCGGGCAGAGTAAAACTTTGCCACTTTGGCTTTTTTCTGTTTGCAGGAGGTTTGGGGTATTTGCTGCGTGCAACGTTTCAGAAAAGTCAGCCCCTCGCGATGATCCTCTCTGACCACCCGCGCGGTTTCAAAGCTGGATAGGGCTCAGCGGTCTGCAACGGTCTCCTCCCAGATAACGGAGACTGCGGAGCCTTGCAGAGTTAAAACCAAACACCCCAAGTGTGTTTTTTAACAAAAGCCCCAAAAAATACAAAGCCGATCGGTACTGATCAACAACGCCTTGGAGTGCAAGAACTGTTTGTGGATGCGGCGTTTTGACGACGCCATGGAATCCGGTGCGACGATTCTGCTGCCTCATCCGTCCAGTCACAAAATTGCCAGCATCGCTTTGTCGTGCGGTCATGTCGTGCAGCGCCAATATAATCGCCTCTCTATGGCCGCCAAGGGCGGACACGCGCTGGGGTGCGAAACGTGCCGCGAGGCGCAATATGTCGCGCAGGCCGAAGGCAGCGGCTGGCATCTGGTTGGCACTCCGGGCAACGATAAGATCAGCTATCGCCACTACAGGCATCACTGCGGGCACAGCCAAGACCATGCGATCGTCAACGTCGATAACCGCCAAGTGGATTGCGCCCGCTGCGGCGAGAGTTGGGTTTCGAAGCCGTCCTGCATCTACCTGTTTCGAATTGAACTCGTGGACCGCGCAGTGCTGAAGTTCGGCTATTCTGCGAACCCGAAACGACGCCTGCACCACCAACTGGGTGATGCCGCACGGCTGACGGGCAAAATCCTGCGCGTGATCGATCTCAAGACCGGGCATGCCGCAATGACCGCAGAGCTGCAGGGCCACCGGTTCCTGCACCAAAATCATCCGGATTTCGTCGTTGATGCGGTGGTGTTTGGGGGGCAGATCAAGAGCAAATCCGAGATCTATGACCTGTCGGCAGAGCACGTCATCAACAAGCTGATGGACCGGATCGCGGATGCTACGTCGGACGACAGCGTGCCGGCGCCACCGTTGTCCAAAAAGAATGCAAAGGTGCGCTGATGGAACACCCAACCTCAAACCTGTCTCGGTTCAAGCCCCTTACTTCCGCTCAAAAGGATGCAATGACAGATTGCATGCTCACGCCAACCGAACGCCCGCATGCTGCCTCACCTTTGGGCCAAGCGCTGGCGCGATATCTGAGCGGTGAAGCAAATGATTTGATGGTCAGCCCATCGAACTTGAGCAGGTGGCCGGTGTTTGGCGTACCCTTGGCCTCGGACATGAGCGATGTCGACATCGCGGAAGCCATCG
>PUNR01000039.1 GCA_003551805.1 Loktanella sp. | reverse complement strand
TCAAAACCGCATATGCGTTACAAGCGTCAGTTGCAGCCTAGACCGATCACAATCGGCTGATCTGGCACTAGCGCGGGGCCGCTTGATAGGCCGCAACCGCAGTGGTGATCGCTGTCACCAGACGCCCGCGGCGCGCAGGGTCGCGCAGATTCTCGCGGTCTTGGGCGTTGGACAGGAACCCGGCCTCGATCAGGACGCTGGGGAAATCCGCGGCCAGCAGGACCGAAAACCGCCCTGTGCGGCGCGGATGCGCGTTCAGCCGCACGCCTTGGTCGCGCATCTGTTCAACCAGCGTATCGGCAAAGCTGACCGCACGCGGTGCAGTCGTGCGGCGCGCCATATCCATCAGCACACCCGCCACCCTGTCATCGGTTTCGGTCAGATCGACACCTGCCAGCAAATCGCCACGCCCGTGGCGTTCAACCAGCCTGTCCATCGCGACATCGGCACTGCCGTTTGATAAAGTATAAACCGACGCGCCCCATGCATCATCCTGTTCCAGCGCATCGGCATGCAGCGATATAAACAGGTCCGCCCCTGCACCGCGTGCAATGCTCATCCGTGTGTAAAGTGGTACAAAGATATCATCACTGCGCGTCAGCACGACGCTTACACCGTCCAGCGCTTGCAGGCTGGCGGCGATTTCATTGGCAAAGCGCAACATCAGATGCGCCTCGGTGATGCCGCCACGCTGGGCGCCGGGGTCGATACCGCCATGACCAGGGTCCAGAACCACGACAAAGCGGGTGTCGGCTGTGTGCGGGTCCAGCCCTGCCAAGGCCTGCTGTGTCAGTGCATCCCAGCCCGGATCGGGCGGCGATCCGGCTGCTGCGGCGAATTCTGTCGCAGTTGTGCGCCTAAGCTGCACCTGCAACCTTGCGCCGTCGGTATCTTGCGTCATGCCTGCCTGCGCCAGCGTCAGCGGATGCGCAAGATCAAGCACCATCCGCGTCCAGCCCGGCCTGAACGGGCCAAAGCGCACAGCGGTGATGCCCCGCGCGGTGTTGATCGTATCCGCGCTGATGCCGCCGGTATCCAGCCCTTCGAAATCCAGCACAAGACGGCGCGGATCATCCAGCGTGAAAATGCGGTAAGGCACGATATCGGACAGCCCCAGATCAATCTGGACCGACCGCCAGCCATCGCGGATGCTGGACCTGTCAGGGTCGAACTGCGCCTGCCCCGCTGCCTGCGTCGCCAATATGAAAAAGACCGCCAGCCAGCGGATCATAGGCGGCGTGCCTGCATAAAGCGGGTGATGCGCGACAGCCCTTCGGTAATGTCAGCCGTGCTGCGTGCATAGGAAAACCGCAGCCAGTGGTGTCCGCGTGCGGCGTCGAAATCAAGGCCCGGTGTGACAGCGACACCCGCCTGATCCAGTATATCTGCCGCAAACTGACGCGCGTCATCGGTATAGGCCGACACATCGACATAGACATAAAACGCCCCGTCCGGTGGCGCAAAAGCCCCCAACCCTGCCGCACGCAGACCGTCCATCATCAGATCGCGGTTAGCAGCATAGACGGCCTTGTTGGCGTCCAGTTCTTGCGGGCAATCCATCGCATGAAGCGCAAGGCGCTGTGCGGCATGGGGCGCACAGATAAACATGTTCTGCGCCAAGCGTTCAATCCGGCGGACATGGTCCTGCGGCACCACCATCCAGCCGACACGCCAGCCGGTCATCGAGAAATATTTGGAAAAGGAATTGACGACATAGACTTCGTCAGTGACCTCCAGCGCGGAAACGGGACGCAGGTCGTAATCAATACCGTGGTAAATCTCGTCCGAAATAAAGGCGGCATCACGCTCAGCACAAGCGTCGGCAAGTGCCTTGATCTGTGCTGCGTCAAGCATCGTGCCGGTGGGGTTGGCAGGCGAGGCGACGATCAGCCCCGCCAGATCATGTGCAGCAACATGATGCGGTTGTGGCTGGAACCGGTCGGCAAGTTCGGTGGGGATATCGACAGGTGTCAGGCCCACGGCCCGCAGTATCTGACGGTAAGACGGATAGCACGGCGTGCCAAGGCCGACACGTTCGCCATTGTCAAACAGCGCCGAGAACGCCAGCAAAAAGGCACCTGACGCGCCAGAGGTGATAACAACGCGCGCCGGATCAAGGTCCAGATCATACCAGTCGCCGTAATGTCGCGCGATGCGGGCACGCAGGTCAGGCAGGCCAAGACCCACAGTATAGCCCAAAGGATCGGCCATATCCGCGATCAGCTTGTCACGCGCAGCAGAGGGTGCGCCGGTGCCGGGCTGGCCGACTTCCATGTGGATGATGTGGCGGCCAGCGGCCTCTGCCTGTCTGGCAGCCTCCATCACATCCATCACGATGAAAGGGTCCACGTCGCCGCGGGTTGCGTGTCGCATCTGCTGCCTCGTTCTTGTGTCGGGTAAGGTGGATCATGATCCACCGCGCTGGACTGAATTCCACCCTATTGGGCGGCCAGATCGTCCCGTGCTGCGATCTCTGCCGCCTTTTTTTCGACCTGTTCGACGATATGTTCGATCATATCTTCATTCGATTGTTTATGGCTTTGCTTGCCAGCCAGATAGACCATGCCGGACCCTGCGCCACCACCGGTGAAACCGACATCGGTCATCAGCGCCTCACCGGGGCCATTGACCACACAGCCGATGATCGACAGCGACATCGGCGTCTTGATATGCTCCAGCCGTTTCTCCAGCGCCTCGACCGTTTTGATCACGTCAAAGCCCTGCCGCGCGCAGGACGGGCAGGAAATGATATTCACGCCGCGATGCCGCAGGCCAAGCGATTTGAGGATTTCAAACCCCATCTTGACCTCTTCCACCGGATCGGCGGACAGGCTGACGCGGATCGTGTCGCCAATGCCCGCCCATAGCAGATTACCCATCCCGATCGCGGATTTCACGGTGCCGCTGATCAAACCGCCCGCTTCGGTGATCCCCAGATGGATCGGGGCATCGGTCGCTTCGGCCAGTTGCTGATAGGCGGCGGCGGCCATAAAGACATCGGAGGCTTTGCAAGAAATCTTGAATTCGTGAAAATCGTTGTCCTGCAAAATCTTGATATGATCCAGACCGCTTTCCACCATCGCATCGGGGCAAGGTTCACCGTATTTGTCCAGCAAATGCTTTTCGAGCGATCCCGCATTCACGCCGATGCGGATGGAACAATTGTT
>PUNR01000351.1 GCA_003551805.1 Loktanella sp. | reverse complement strand
CTGCCGCGGCCAGTCCGCAAGCCGGCGGATCAGCGCCAGTTCCGCCGGATGGTCGAGCCGCGCCAGCTCGGCCCGCGCCAGCGCCGCGTCATCCGTGGCCAGCCCGGCGGCGGCGGCCTTGCGCAGCACCGAGGCGATGCGCGCATGCGCGTATTGCACATACCAGACCGGGTTGTCGCGCGACTGCTCCAGCACACGCGCGAAATCGAAATCCAGCGGCGCGTCATTCTTGCGCGTCAGCATGTGAAAGCGGGTCACGTCAGGCCCGACTTCATCCACCACATCACGTAAGGTGATGAACGTCCCTGCCCGCTTGGACATTTTGAATGGCTCACCGTTCTTATACAGCTTCACCAATTGCGTCAGCTTGATATCCAGCGGCACCTTGCCGTCAGACAGGGCCGACACCGCTGCCTTCATCCGTTTGACATAACCGCCGTGATCAGCGCCAAAGACGTCGATCAGCGTATCAAACCCGCGCTGCACCTTATCGTAATGATACGCGATATCGGGGGCGAAATAGGTCCACGCGCCGTCGGATTTTTGCACCGGACGGTCAACATCGTCGCCATGCGCGGTGGACCGGAACAAGGTCTGTTCACGCGGCTCCCAATCTTCGGGCGTTTTGCCTTTGGGTGGCTCCAACACGCCTTGGTAGATCAGGCCCTTGGCTTTGAGTTCTGCAATAGCTTTCTCGATCAAGCCACTGCCATACAGTGATTTTTCGGAATAAAAGCTATCCATCTCGATGTTCAGTTGCGCCAGATCTTCACGGATCAGCGCCATCATCGCTTCGGTGGCAAATTCACGGACCTCTTCCAGCCAGAATTGTTCGCCTTTGTCGATGAACGCATCACCGACCTTGTCTTTTAGCGCCTCACCGACGGGGATCAGGTAATCACCGGGATACGACCCTTCGGGCCAGTCAACCGTCAGGTCATGCGCTTCAACGTACCGCAGATACACCGACCTCGCGAGAACATCGACCTGCGCGCCGCCATCATTGATGTAATATTCGCGGGTAACGTCATAGCCTGCATAATCCAGCAGGCTGGCCAGCGCATCGCCGAACACAGCGCCCCGCGTATGCCCGACATGCAAAGGACCAGTCGGGTTGGCAGAGACATATTCCACCATCATCCGTTTGCCCTGCCCCAGACTGGACCGACCAAAACGCTGATCGCTTAACGCGGCTTTCACGATGCCTTGCCATGCGGCAGGCACCAGACGCATGTTCAGAAAACCCGGTCCTGCAACCTCGGCCACTTGCACCATGTCGTCAGCGGCCAGTTTCACGGCCAATGCATCAGCAATGGCGCGCGGGTTTTTGCCCGCAGGCTTTGCCAGCACCATCGCGGCATTGGTCGCCATATCGCCATGCGCTGTATCGCGGGGCGGTTCGACGGCGACGGCATCCATGTTCAGATCGGGCGGCAAAGCGCCTTCGGCAACCATCTGGTCAAGACAGGCCAGCACGCGGCCCCGCATATCGGCGAAAAGGTTCATTTCTCAAGGTCCATTTATGATCTGTCGGGTGTATCCCCCCCGCCGCCCGCGTCAATTCCCGTCAATCACGCCGGGCGGGATGGTTTCACCCCCGATCAGGCGTTTATGTTCCTGAATGGCGAAACGGTCAGTCATGCCTGCAATATAATCCGACACGATCCGCGCCAGCGCCGTCGTGTCAGGTGCATCGGCCACGTCTTTGCGCCATTGCTTGGGCAATTCGCCGGGGTTTTCCATGAAGAATGGAAAGAGTTCATTGACCATCTTGGTGACGACAATGCGCATTTCGACCACCGCGGGGGCGCGGTACATGCGCTCGAACAGGAACTGACGGATCACTTTCAGATCGGTCCAAAGTCCGGGCGAGAACTGGATCACCATGCGTCCGGCATGGCGGATGTCATGCACGGTGGCAGGGTTCAGATCCGCCAGATTGCGGCGGCTGACGGCGATCACATCCTCGACCAGAACGCCGAAAAAGCGGCGCAGCGCCTCGTGGCGGCGGCGGTAATAGTTCAGATCGGGGTATTTCGCATCGACCCGCGCGAAACAATCACGCAGGATCGGCAGCGCCGCCAGATCATCGGTGCTGAAAAGCTCTGCCCGAAGTCCGTCGTGCAAGTCGTGGTTATTATAGGCAATATCATCAGAAAGTGCAGCGACCTGCGCCTCTGCGCTGGCGTGGGTGTGCAGTTCCAGATCGTGACGGTCATTATAGGCGGACAGCGCATAGGGAATGTCGCCCACAACCGGCCCGTTGTGTTTGGCGATCCCTTCCAGCGTTTCCCATGTCAGGTTCAACCCGTCCCATTCCGCATAATGCCGTTCCAGATCGGTGACGATCCGCAGCGCCTGCGCATTGTGATCGAACCCGCCGTAAGGCTGCATCAGCGCATCCAACGCCTCTTCGCCGGTATGCCCGAACGGCGTGTGACCAAGGTCATGCGCCAGTGCCACAGCCTCTGTCAGTTCCACGTTCAACCCCAAAGTGGCAGCAATCGTACGCGCGACCTGTGCCACCTCGATCGAGTGGGTCAGGCGCGTGCGGAAATAATCGCCTTCATGTTCGATGAACACCTGCGTCTTGTGTTTCAGCCGCCGGAACGCCGAGGCGTGAATAATCCGGTCACGGTCGCGCTGGAACGGCGAACGAAAAGTGCTTTCTTCCTCGGGGTATAGCCGGCCGCGCGGATTGGCGGGGTCGGTCGCATAGGGGGCTGTCATGGGTTTGCCTGTTGTCGCTGTTGCCTGCCCACCTTATATGGGAAGGATGAACAAACCGATAGGTGTCCCCATGCTGACAATTCCGCCAAAAGTCACGCCCCGCGCTTTTGAACGCCTGGCCGAGATTGGTGCAGGCGCCCAAGGCAAGGCCCTGCGGATCGCCGTCGAAGGCGGCGGGTGTTCGGGATTTCAATATGAAATTGACCTTGATGAGGCCAAGGGCGATGACCTGGTTCTGTCCGAAAGCGGCGAAACCGTTGTGATCGACCCGATTTCGTTGCCGTTTCTCGCCGATGCGGTGATTGATTTCACCGAAGAACTGATCGGCGCGCGTTTCGTGATCAACAATCCCAATGCTGCGTCGTCCTGCGGCTGCGGCACATCGTTTTCGATGTAATGAAGATCGCGACATTCAACATCAACGGCGTGAAAGCACGGAT
>PUNR01000054.1 GCA_003551805.1 Loktanella sp. | reverse complement strand
TAGCCGCCGTAGCCCCGCGAAGGAGGCACCGGCAGCAGAAGTCGCCACCGCACTGGTCGAAACTGTGGTCGAAACACCTGCCGCGCAACCGCAGGAACGCGCGCCGCGTCCACCGCGCGAGCCGCAAAAGCCGCGTGATGAACAGCCACGCCAGCACCAGCACAACCGCAACAACGACCGGCGCGATAACGGGCCGAAAATTGTGGGTATGGGTGACGATACACCCAGTTTCATCGCGAAAAGCTTTGAAGAACGCGCCAAAGGGTGAATAGAGGTCGGGGTTAACCCCGACCTACCTAGCGTCAATCTTGACAGAGACCTGCCCGCGCATCCACCCTTCAAGGGGGGAGGATTTGCTATGTTAAAAGGCAAAAGCTGGGATCACTGGATCGCCAAATATCAGGAAAGCCACCAAAACCGGCTGAACCAATTGACCCATACCATCGGTATTCCGATGATACTGGTGTCTATCGTGTTTGGACTGCTTAGCCTGTTTGGTGCCGGGCTTTGGGCCGCGGCAATCTGGCTGTTCGTCATCGGCTGGGTCTTGCAATTCGTCGGCCATGCCATCGAAGGCAAACCGCCGGAATTTCTGAAAGACTGGCGATTCCTGCTTGTCGGCACCCGCTGGTGGCTAGCAAAAATCACCGGCAAGATCTGAAAGCGTAGGTCGGGGTTCACCCCGACCCACCCTGTCACTTATGCCAAACGGCTGATAATCACGGTGACTTCGGGCTTTTTGCCGATCTCACCCTGCGCCGATCTGCGCGCGATCATCTTAAGCTCTTTGTCGAGCTTGTCATCATCGGCCAAGGTCTTGGGATGCGCGCGACCCAGAAACTGGCCCAGATCCTCTTCTACAACATCGACCAAAGGCACGTTGTTGCGGCCAATTTCGGGCAGGCCCGAAATCTCGACCCACGGATCGCCCAACACTTCATCATTTTCGTCGATGATGACGGTGACGATCATCTGCCCGTTCAGCGCCATACGGATCCGGTCGCGCACGACACCGTCCAGCGCGCCGATCTGCACAGACCCGTCCAGATAGGTGCGACCAGTTTCGATGTATTCGGCCACTTTCGGGCGGTTGCCTGACATGTCGATCATCATGCCGTTTACGGCGACGATACCCGTCATGCCATTGGCATCTGCCAGTTTTGCATGCGCGCGCAGGTGGCGGTGTTCGCCGTGCATCGGGATCAGGATTTGCGCCTTCACGATTTCATGCATACGCACCAGATCGGGACGGTTGGCGTGGCCAGAGACGTGGTATTTGCCACCCTCGTCATCCACGATATCAACGCCCAGTTCGGACAATTGGTTCATGATCTTGATGACGCCGCGTTCGTTGCCAGGAATGATCTTGGAGGAAAACAGGAACGTGTCCCCTTCCTTCAGTTTCATGCCCAGATAAGACCCTTGCGCCAGCTGCGCCGATGCAGCACGGCGTTCGCCCTGACTGCCTGTGACCAGCAACATCAGGTTCTGGCGCGGCAAGGACAGCGCGTCTTCGACGGAAACCACAGATGGGAAACCTTCCAGCAGACCTTCGTTCGTTGCTGCTTCGACCATCGCACGCATTGCGCGGCCCAGCAGAACGATGGACCGGCCTGCATCGCGTGCGGCTGTCGCCAGCGTCTGCAAACGGGCCACGTTCGACGCAAAAGTCGTCGCGACCACCATACCGGTGGCATTGCGCATCATTTCGGTGATCGCAGGGGTCAGCGTGCTTTCAGACCGGCCAGCATGCTGGGAAAACACATTCGTGCTGTCGCAGATCAGGGCCTTGACCCCGGGCTTGGACACTTCTTGCCACAACGCCTCGTTCCAAGGATCGCCAACAACGGGGTTTTCGTCGATCTTGAAATCGCCGGTATGGATCAGACGGCCACCGGGTGTGTCGATCAGCAGACCGGCACTTTCAGGGATCGAGTGGCTGATTGGCAGATAGGACACTTTGAACGGGCCGCAGCTAATGACATGCGGGTAAGGGTCCACGACATTGACAACCTTGGGCGATGCGCCGTGTTCTTCCAGCTTGCGCCGTGCGATATTGGCGGTGAACGGGCGGGCATAGACCGGCGCACCAAGTTGCTGCCAGTAATGGCCGACAGCGCCGACGTGGTCTTCATGCGCGTGTGTGATGAAAATACCGTCGATCTGGTTGCGGCGGGCCTTGAGCCAGCTGATATCGGGCAGGATAATGTCCACGCCCGGTGTTGTGTCCATATCAGGGAATGCGATGCCCAGATCGACCACGATCAGCCGTTCATTGCCCGCAGGGCCGTAACCGTAAACGTAGCAGTTCATGCCGATTTCACCGGCACCCCCAAGGGGCAAATAAATCAATCGGTTGGTAGCCTTCGCGCTGCTCATGCATTTTCCTTGTTATATCGGTGGATCACGGTCAGCCCGTGCATCGTCAAATCATCTTCGAACGCGTCGAACAGGGTTTCGGTCTGTTGAAACAAGGCAGCAAGGCCCCCGGTCGCGATCACTGGCATAGGACTGCCGCGTTCAGCTTTAATTCTTGCGCATATCTCACGGACCAGACCGATGTAACCCCAAAAGATGCCCGACTGCATGCAGGCAACGGTGTTCGATCCGACCACGGATTGCGGCTTGGTAATATCGACATGCGGCAGGGCGGCGGCGGCGCTGTGCAGCGCCTCAAGGCTCAGGTTAACGCCAGGCGCGATCACACCGCCGACATAGGCGCCGTCATGTTCCACCACGTCAAAAGTTGTCGCCGTGCCGAAATCCACCACGATCAGATTGCCACCGTGCCGGTCAAAAGCACCCGCGGTATTGACCAGCCGGTCAGGGCCGACCTGCGTGCCGATATCGACGCGCGGCGGCACCGGCAAGGCGCAATCAGGCTTGCCCACGACCAGCGGGCGGCAATTGTAATACCTGTCCGCAAGCACCCGCAGATTGAACACCACACGCGGCACGGTGGAGGAGATGATCATCTCGTCGATCACCACATCGACGTTTTGAAATTTCATCAGCGTGTTCAGCCAGACGTAATATTGATCTGCCGTCCGCTGCCATTCGGTACTGGTGCGCCAGGTGCCGATGAAATCCGTTCCGTCCCAGATCGAAAACACCGTATTGGTATTGCCGCAATCAATGGCCAAAAGCATGTGCCATCCTCCCCTTCAGAAAAACACATCCGCGGCTGAAATGGCGCGCGGGCCGGTGCCGGTGATAAGCACCAGATTGCCATCATCATCGATGGTGTCGAAAATACCTGTTATCTCTTCGCGCATGGTGCGGGCGGTAATCATCTCGCCAAGCCGTGCGGCATGGCTAAGCCAATCCTGCCGGATACGGGCGAAACCCAGTTCCTTCAGCTTGGCTTCCTGCGTGGCATAAGCGTCGGCAAGCGTGGCAAGGAAATCACCCGGCTCGACCTCCCAGCCGCCTGCGGCCATCAGGCTGGTGGGCGCAAAAGCGGCGTCGGTCACACCTGACGGAACGTGGCGCAGATTGACCCCGATGCCGATGGACAACCAATCGACATAGGGCCCCTGCCCGCTGCTTTCCAGCAGGATGCCCGCAACCTTGCCACCCGACAGCAGCACGTCATTAGGCCATTTCAGGGCCAGCTTTTCCGATGGCACATAAATCGCCAAAGCAGCAAACAAGGCGTTGGCGGCAAGGAATGACCGTCGGGCGGCCTCGGCTGGTGTCGCGTCGGGTCGAAAGATCAACGTAGCGTTCAGATTGCCCACAGGCGATTGCCACGCCCGCCCGCGCCGCCCGCGCGCAGCGGTTTGCGTATGTGCCATGATCCATGTCGGCTGGTCGATCAGGGCCGCGCGGCGCGCGGCCTCTGCCATTGTGCTGTCTACAGTTTCCAGCACGACACGACCATAGCCCTCAGGCCAATGGCCGTGTCCGGTCAGGTCAGTTGACAAGCGTCGCAGCCGCGGCAGCGGCCATCGGGTCCAACCCGAAAAGGTTCACACCGGGGATCCACGCCAAACCGATGATCGCGCCTGTGACCACCGCAGTGACCCACAAGACAGGCGGCGTGCGCCCGTCAAGGGCCTGCGTGTCTTCGCCGAAATACATGTAATAGACGATGCGCAGGTAATAGAAGGCGCTGATCACCGATGCGATCACACCCGCTACCGCCAGCCATGCCAACCCGCCCTGATACGCCGCCAGCAGCACGGCATATTTGCCAAAGAACCCCAGCATCGGCGGCACACCCGCAAGGCTGAACATCATCACCAGCATCACCAGCGCCAACAGCGGCTGGCGCTTGGCATAGGATTTCAGCGCGGCGATATCGGTCACGGGACGACCGTCCTTTTCCATCGTCAGGATCAGGGCGAAGGTGCCGACATTCATCGTCACATAGATCACCATATAGACCAGCATTGCCTGAACACCGCCGACGGTACCAGCCGCCAGACCCATCATCGCAAACCCCATATGAGAGATTGATGAATAGGCCATCAGCCGTTTGATATTGGTCTGCCCGATAGCGGCAACAGCGCCAAGGAACATCGACGCCACCGAAAGGAAGGCAACGATCTGCTGCCATTCCCCGACGATCCCGCCAAATGCGTCATGCACCACACGGGCGAACAGCGCGATAGCAGCCACTTTAGGTGCTGTGGCGAAAAACGCGGTGACAGGTGTCGGCGACCCTTCGTAGACGTCGGGTGTCCACATGTGGAATGGTGCGGCGGACACTTTGAACGCGAAACCTGCAATCAGGAAAACCAGACCGAACAGCAGGCCAAGCGATGCGCCACCTTCAGCCGCTTCGATGATACCGCTGAACAATGTGGTGCCTGCAAAGCCATAGGTCAGCGATGCGCCGTAAAGCAGCAGACCGGACGACAGCGCGCCAAGGACAAAGTATTTCAAGCCGGCCTCGGTGGATTTGGCATTGTCGCGGCGCAGGGATGCCACAACGTAGAGCGCAAGCGATTGCAGCTCCAGCCCCATGTAAAGCACCATCAGGTCGCCTGCGCTGACCATCACCATCATGCCGACAACAGCCAAAGCAATCAGCACCGGATATTCGAACCGCAGCAAGCCGCGGCGCTGCATGTAGCCTTCGCTCATCAGCAGGACGATCGCGGCGGACAGAAGGATCGTAACCTTGGCAAAGCGCGCAAATCCGTCATCGACGAACATCCCGTCAAAGGCGACGTTATAGCCCTGCCCGTTCACCCCGATGACCAAAGCCAGCAGCACGAACATGCCCGCGGTCATCCATGTCAACAAGGATGCGGCCCCGTCCTTGGTCGTGTAAACCGCCCCCATCAGGGCGAGCATGGCGTAAACCGCCAGCACGATCTCGGGCAACAGGATCTGGATATCAGCGCCAATCATCGTCAGCTTCCTTAATTCGCAGCGAATTGGCTGGCGGAATGGAAGGCCGCCAAGGCCGCATCATAATTATCAACCAGCGCCGCAACGCTTGGCCCGATCATATCGAGGATCAGCGCCGGATAGACACCCAACAGCAGCGTCATCACGACCAAAGGCGCAAAGATCAACCGTTCACGCCCCGTCATGTCGGTGATCGACCGCAGGCTTTCCTTGATCAGATCGCCCAACACCACGCGGCGGTACAGCCACAGCGCATAGGCCGCCGACAGGATCACGCCCGATGTCGCGAACAATGCGACCCAGGTGTTCACTTGAAACACACCAACCAGTGTCAGGAACTCACCGACAAAGCCCGATGTCCCCGGCAGGCCCACATTGGCCATCGTGAAGAACAGGAAAATCAGCGCATAGGCGGGCATCCGGTTCACCAGACCGCCATAGGCGTCGATCTCGCGGGTGTGCATCCGGTCGTAGATCACGCCGACACACAGGAACAACGCGCCAGAAATGAAGCCGTGACTAATCATCTGGAAGATCGCGCCATCGACGCCTTGCTGATTGGCACTGAAAATGCCCATCGTCACGAACCCCATATGGGCGACGGATGAATAGGCGATCAGCTTTTTCATATCCGACTGCGCAAGTGCGACCAGCGAAGTGTAGACAATCGCAATCGCTGACAGCCACAGAACCAATGGCGCCATCACCTCTGACCCGACTGGGAACATCGGCAAGCTGAACCGCAGGAAGCCGTAGCCGCCCAGTTTCAACAAGATTGCGGCTAGCACGACCGACCCTGCCGTTGGTGCCTGCACGTGGGCATCAGGCAACCATGTATGCACAGGCCACATCGGCATCTTCACCGCAAAGCTGGCGAAGAACGCAAGCCAAAGCAGCGTCTGCATGCCGCCGACAATCTGGATACCCAAGATGCGGAAGTTATCGGTGCCAAAGCTGTGCGTCATCAGCGTGGGAATGTCGGTGGTGCCTGCCTCGGTGAACATTGCCACCATCGCGACCAGCATCAGGACAGACCCAAGGAAGGTATAAAGGAAGAACTTGAACGATGCGTAAATCCGGTCTTTGCCGCCCCAGATACCGATAATCAGGAACATCGGGATCAGACCCGCCTCGAAGAACAGGTAGAACAGCACCAGATCAAGCGCGAGGAAGACGCCCAACATCAGCGTCTCGAGGATCAGGAAGGCGATCATATATTCCTTGACCCGTGTGGTCACGTTCCAGCAGGACGCGATCACCAAAGGCATCAGGAATGTGGTCAGCATCACGAACAGGATCGAAATACCATCAACGCCCATCTTGTATTGCAGACCGAAAATCCATTCGGTCGTCTCGACCAGTTGGAAATCGGTATTCGCGGGGTCGAAATTGGTCAGGATGAACAGCGAACAGATGAACGTCACCGCCGTCGTCACCAGTGCGACCCATTTCGCATTGCGCTGTGCGGCAGCATCATCGCCGCGCAGGCCAAGCGCTAGAATGACCGCACCCAGCAAAGGCAGGAAGGTCGTCAGCGTCAGGATATTGCCCATCAGTTTGCCCCCCCGAAGAGTGTGACAATGGTGATCAGCACCGCGATCCCCAGCACCATCGCAAAGGCATAGGTGAACAGATACCCCGACTGCGCGCGCCCTGCGAGCCGTGTGAAGAACGGGATGATCCCAAGCGCGATGCCGTTGATCCCGCCGTCAATCGTGTTGGTATCGCCCTGTTTCCAAAGGATACGCCCCAAGGCCAGCGTGGGCCGGACGAAGATGAAGTTATACAATTCGTCAAAGTACCATTTGTTGAGCAGGAAGTTATACAGCGGCGCCTGTTGCTTTGCCAAAATAGCGGGCAGTTCAGGCCGCCGGATATACATCTGATAGGCCAGTGCCAGACCGCCCAGCATCGCAATAAACGGCGCAAGGCGCACCCAAGTCGGCACCTCATGCGCGTCGTTCAGCACGTGATTACCCTCGCGGGCGTGGATCGCACCTTCGCCCGGGATGCCAGTCAGGTTGTAATGGGCATAGGCATCAGGATCAGCAGTTTCTTCAGCCGCATAAGGCACACCGAAGAATTGGCCGACCTTGGCGTTGGTGCCAAAGAAACTGCCGTACCAGACCATCCCGCTGAAGATCGCACCGATGGCCAGCACATAAAGCGGGATCATCATGCTGTTGGGCGCCTCATGCGCGTGGTCATGCGTGTGCTTGTCCCCGCGCGGTTTGCCGTAGAATGTCAGGAACATCAGACGCCAGCTATAGAAACTGGTCATCGCCGCAGCCATCACCAGCATCCAGAAGGCATAGCCGCCTGCGGTGCCGGCATAGGCGCTTTCGATGATCGCATCCTTGGACACGAAGCCGGCAAAGCCAATCGGGAAGCCCACGTAAAGCAGCGGAATACCAACGCCGGTGATTGCCAAAGTCCCGATCATCATCATCCAGAACGTCTTGGGAATTTTGTGGCGCAAACCGCCATAGTTCCGCATGTCCTGTTCATGATGCATCGCGTGAATGACGGACCCTGCCCCGAGGAACAGCATCGCCTTAAAGAAAGCATGTGTCAGCAGGTGGAACATGGCGACCGAATAGACGCCAAGACCAGCGGCCACGAACATATAGCCAAGCTGCGAACAGGTCGAATAAGCGATGACGCGTTTGATGTCGTTCTGCACCAGACCCACGGTCGCGGCAAAAAACGCAGTGGTCGCACCAAGGAAGACAACAAAGCTCATCGCTTCGGGTGCATATTCCATCAGCGGCGACATGCGGCACACAAGGAACACGCCTGCCGTTACCATCGTCGCGGCATGGATCAGTGCGGACACGGGTGTAGGCCCTTCCATTGCGTCGGGCAGCCATGTGTGCAGGAACAATTGCGCGGATTTGCCCATCGCACCGATGAACAAAAGGAAGGCAATCAGGTTCGCCGCATTCCAGTCACGCCACAGGAAGGTGATCGTGGTGTCGGCAATCGTCGGCACAGCGGCAAAGATATCGTCAAACCGGATGCTGTCAGCCAGCAGATACAGCGCGAAGATACCCAGCAAAAAGCCGAAATCACCCACGCGATTGACCACAAACGCCTTGATCGCGGCGGCATTGGCGCTGGGTTTGCGGTAGTAGAAGCCAATCAACAGATAAGACGCAACGCCCACGCCTTCCCAGCCAAAGAACAGCTGCACAAGGTTATCTGCTGTGACCAGCATCAACATCGTGAAGGTAAAGAATGACAGATAGGCAAAGAACCGTGGGCGATAGCTTTCGTGTTCTTTGAAGTTTTCGTCATGCGCCATGTAGCCAAAGGAATACATATGCACGAGCGCAGAAACCGAGGTGATAACGATCAGCATGATCGTGGTTAGGCGGTCCATGCGGATCCCCCAATCGTTCGAGAACGTGCCGCTTTCGATCCAGCGCAGGACCGTGATGCTGTAATTTCCGTTCGGATAAGCGGCTGGATCGAAGGTCAGGAACACGACCCAAGACAGGGCCGCAGCCAGAAACAACAGGCTGGTCGCGGTCCATTGCGCGGCTGTTTCGCCAATGATCTTCCAGCCAAAGCCACAGATGATCGCACCGACCAGCGGAGCAAAGAGAATGATACTTTCCATCTGATCAGCCCTTCATCACGTTGACGTCTTCAACGTCGATGGTCCCGCGGTTGCGGAAGAAACACACAAGGATCGCAAGGCCAATCGCGGCCTCGGCGGCGGCGACGGTCAGCACGAACAGCGTGAACACCTGCCCCACCAGATCGCCCAGATAGGCCGAAAACGCGACCAGATTGATGTTCACCGCCAGCAACATCAATTCGATGCTCATCAGCAGAATGATCACATTCTTGCGGTTGAGGAACAGCCCGAAAATGCCGATGACGAATAGCGCGGATGCCACCGTCAGATAATGTTCAAGTCCGATCATTCATTCGTCCCTCCGAAGCGTTGGCTTCGATATTCTTGTTTGTCACCACCCCGGACCGACCCGGAGCAGCAAAGTTTCACAGGCCCTGACCGGGCTTTACATCGCGCAATTCCATCGCCTTGGCAGGATCGCGGTACATCTGGTTCAGCACATTCTGGCGCTTGATATCCACGCGGTGGCGCAGGGTCAGCACAATCGCACCGATCATCGCGACCAGCAGGATCAGACCCGACAACTGGAACAGCAGGATATACTTGTCATAAAGCAGCAGACCCAGCGCGCGGGTATTGTCGATATCCCCCGCAGGCGCGGCAATGCGCATCTCGACACCGTCCGAAAAGCCCCAGACACCCAAAGCCATGCCCAACTGCATCAGGATCACGACACCGATCAACAGCGCCAGCGGCAGGTATTTGGTCACTTCCGCCTTCAGCTGTGCGAAATCCACGTCCAGCATCATGACAACGAACAAAAACAGCACCGCGACTGCGCCGACATAGACGATAATCAGCAGCATCGCGACAAATTCAGCACCCAGCGTGACGAACAGACCCGCCGATGACAAAAACGCTAGGATCAGCCACAGCACCGAATGCACAGGGTTGCGGCTGATCACGGTGAACAGCCCGCCTGTCACCGTGGTCAGGGCGAACAGATAGAAGGTGAAGGCAAACACGCTCATGCGTTGTCATCCTTTTCCAAGACGTCATTGGCCAGTTCCATCGCTTTGGTCATCGCGGGCACACCCGCAAACATGCCCATCTGCGCGATGGTTTCGGCGATTTCTTGTTTGGTAGCACCCGCTTCGACCAGATGGCGCAGGGTCAACCTGATCTGCGCCTCGGCCTGCGCGCCCAGCACGGTCAAGCCCGCCAACGTCAGCAAAAGCCGCGTTTTCGCATCAAGGCCGTCCGGGTTGATACCCTTGCCAAAGAACATTTCCATCGCGTCCTTGGGCATCGTCGGCCACAGATTTTCAAAGCCTTTGGGCGTGAAGGCATTCATGTCGAAATTCATCGACTTAGCCCAGTCCTGGCTCATTTTCATCATGGATTCAAAGGGGTTTTGATCGGTCATCTGTAAGGTGCATCCAGTTCGAGGTTGCGGGCGATCTGCGCTTCCCAGCGGTCGCCGTTTTCCAGCAGCTTGGCCTTGTCGTAATACAGTTCTTCGCGTGTTTCGGTGCTGAATTCAAAATTCGGCCCTTCGACAATCGCATCCACGGGGCAGGCTTCCTGACAGAAACCGCAATAGATGCATTTGGTCATGTCGATGTCGTAGCGCGTGGTCCGGCGCGATCCGTCATCGCGCGGTTCGGCATCGATGGTGATGGCCTGCGCGGGGCAAACAGCCTCGCACAACTTGCACGCAATGCAGCGTTCTTCGCCGTTGGCATAACGGCGCAGCGCGTGTTCGCCGCGAAAACGGGGGCTTAGCGGACCTTTTTCATGCGGATAGTTCAGCGTCGCTTTGGGGGCGAAGAAATACTTCATCCCCAGCCGGAACCCTGCCCAGAAATCCTGCAGCAGGAAATACTTGGCTGCGCGGGTGTAATCCATATTGGTCTTGGTCATGACTTAACCTCCGATCGCCCAGCGAGCCCAAAAGCCGCCAAACACTTCGTATTTCGCCAGAAACGATACCAGAACGACCCAAGCCAGCGACAATGGCAGAAAGACTTTCCAGCCAATGCGCATCAACTGGTCATAGCGGTAACGCGGGGTGATGGCCTTGACCATGGCGAACATAAAGAACACCAGCATCATTTTCAGGATCATCCAGAAGATGCCATCCGGCAGGCCCGGGATCGGTGACAACCAACCGCCAAGGAACAGCAGCGATACCAGTGCGCACATCAGCACGACCGCCATCAATTCGCCGATCATGAACAGCAGGAACGGCGTGGATGAATATTCGACCTGATAACCGGCAACCAGTTCTGATTCCGCCTCTGGAAGGTCGAATGGCGGGCGGTTCGTTTCGGCCAAGGCGCTGATGAAGAACAAGAACAGCATCGGGAAATGCGCGATCACATACCAGTTCAGCAGACCTGCATCGCCACGCTGCGCATTGACGATATCGCCTAGGTTCATCGAACCCGTCGAAATAATCACACCAATGATAATCAGGCCAATCGAGACCTCGTAAGAAATCATCTGCGCCGCAGACCGCAACGACCCAAGGAACGGATACTTGGAATTCGACGCCCAACCGCCCATGATGACGCCGTAAACTTCCAGACTGGAAATCGCGAAGATATACAGGATCGCCACGTTGATATCGGCCAGAACCCAGCCATCGTTAAACGGGATCACCGCCCAAGTGATGACGGCCAGCACAAAGGCGATCATCGGGGCGAGGAAGAACACGAATTTATCCGCGCCCGCAGGAACCACGATTTCCTTGACGATGTATTTCAGGAAGTCCGCAAAAGATTGCAGCAGCCCGAACGGGCCAACCATGTTCGGCCCACGGCGCATCTGCACAGCGGCCCAGACCTTGCGGTCGGCATACATCAAAAACGCCAGCGCCACCAAAAGCGGGACCAGCACCAAAAGGCTTTGACCAAGGATAACCAGCACGATGCCAGTGTTGGTATTGGTGAAGAAATCAGCCATTCACGTCGTCCTTATTCCGCAGCCAATGGCGGTGATTTGCGCGCTTTGGCATTGGCGCTGAGTTCGGCCATCAGGCTAGACGCCCGTGCAATCGGGTTGGTCAGATAGAAATCGCTGACCGCAGCGACGAAATCTGCCTTGCCGGGTTTCGCAGCTTTCAGCGGCTGCCAGTCATTCTGCGCCACTTCATCGATCCGGCCCAGATGCGGATGCGCCGCGACAATCGCCTGCCGCAACTGCGCCATGCTGTTGTAAGGCAAGGTAGTACCCAGTTCCGCCGACAGGGCCCGCAGGATCGCCCAGTTTTCCTTGGCCTCACCGGGTGGGAAACTGGCGCGCAACGCAAGTTGCGGGCGGCCCTCGGTATTCACGAAAAGACCATTTTCCTCGGTATAGGCAGCGGCGGGCAGGATGATGTCAGCACGATGCGCACCACGATCACCATGGCTGCCCTGATAGATCACAAAAGCACCCGGTTTAATGTCAATCTCGTCGGCACCCATGTTGTAGACGACGTCCGCACCGTCCAGCGCGGCATCAAGCCCGCCTTCGGTCACGGCGCCCACGTCCATCGCACCGACGCGGCCAGCGGCTGTGTGCAAGACAAGGAATTTCGAATTGGTCTTGTCGGCCAAAGTCATAGCCTGACTCAACACAGCCTCGCCATCAGCTTCGCACAAGGCGCCCATGCCGATGATCACAAGGCTGTCCGTTTCAGTGACCTTGCCCATATCCTTGGCAGCAGTGTCGACCAACACCTGACGATCAGTCCCGACATGGATCACGTCATAGGTCAGATCAGCATTTTCCCCAATCAAGCCCACATCAGCGCCGCGTGCCCAAGCCTTGCGGATACGCGCGTTCAGCACGGGGGCCTCAACACGGGGATTGGTGCCGATCAGCTGGATCATCTGGGCACTGTCGATATCCTCAATCGCCGCCGTGCCAACATAGGCAGACCGATTGCCGATAGGCAGTTTCGCACCATCGGTGCGGCATTCAACGTGACCACCCTGCCCTTCGATCAGTTGCTTCAGGGCAAAGGCCGCCTCGACCGGGGCCAGATCGCCGACCAGACCCGCGATCTTTTTGCCTTTCATGGCGGTCGCTGCGGCGTCCAACGCCTCTGGCCAAGTGGCTTTGCGCAGCTTGCCGTTTTCACGGATATAAGGTGTGTCCAATCGCTGCTTGCGCAGACCGTCCCAGACGAAACGGGTCTTGTCGGAAATCCATTCCTCGTTCACGCCATCATGATTGCGAGGCAGGAAACGCATAACTTCGCGGCCTTTGGTGTCGACGCGAATATTGGACCCCAGCGCATCCATCACATCGATAGATTCGGTCTTGGTCAATTCCCACGGACGGGCGGTAAAGGCGTAAGGCTTGGATACCAGCGCACCGACCGGGCACAGGTCAATGATGTTGCCCTGCAGGTTACTGTCGAGCGTTTCGCCCAGATAGCTGGTGATCTCGGCATCCTCGCCGCGTCCGGTCTGACCCATCTGGGAAATCCCGGCGACCTCGGTGGTAAAGCGGACACAGCGGGTGCAGGAAATGCAGCGTGTCATATGGGTTTCGACCAGCGGACCTAGGTTCAGATCCTCGGTCGCGCGCTTGGGTTCGCGATAGCGGGAAAAATCGACGCCATAGGCCATCGCCTGATCCTGCAAATCACATTCGCCGCCTTGGTCACAAATCGGGCAATCAAGTGGATGGTTGATCAGCAGGAATTCCATCACGCCCTCGCGGGCCTTTTTTACCATCGGGCTGTTGGTTTTCACCACAGGCGGCTGGCCTTCCGGACCAGGGCGCAGATCTTTGACCTGCATCGCACAGCTTGCCGCAGGCTTTGGCGGGCCGCCGACCACCTCGACCAGACACATGCGGCAATTGCCGGCGATGGTCAGGCGTTCGTGATAGCAAAAGCGGGGGATTTCGATCCCAGCGACTTCACAGGCCTGTATCAGGGTCATTGCCCCGTCAACTTCAACCTCGGTTCCATCGATGATGACTTTGCGCAGATCAGACATGGCGTGCCTTCTTGTTCCCGTCGCGCCATGTGCCGCAGTGGGTGGGCGCGTTGTTGGCGTTCTAACGCGCAAGTTGGCCTGTTACCAGTCCGATCAGCAAAAAAACACAACCCCGATGACCGACCGCCCAAAGCGCTTCGGCGTCAGGCAGGGCAGGCCCTTACATCATCGTCAGAGCCTCAAATATCCCCGCCGGAGGCTCCGACGGGGGCCACATAACACAC
>PUNR01000347.1 GCA_003551805.1 Loktanella sp. | reverse complement strand
GGCGAGCCGCGTCGCTGCGCGGCCCAGGCGGCGTGGTCGCACACACTGGCTGCGTATTTGGAGCCGTCGATGAAGGCGGCGATGGTTTCCATGCGGTCTCTCCTCCCGGTCAGTGGCCGGCCGTCCGCTTGTCCAGCCCACCGGGTTTGTCGTGAACGCCCAGCTTGTCGACGATGGTCTCCGACGCCTCGTTCATGCCGATCAAATCGACCCTTGCACCCTCCCGGCGGAACTTCAACACCACCATATCCACCGCTGCGACCGCGGAGATGTCCCAGATATGCGCGCGGCTGACATCGATGATGACTTTGTCCAGCGCTTCCTTGAAGTCGAACGCCTCCATGAAATCTTCGACCGAGCCGTAGAACATCTGCCCTTCGACGATATAGACACGTTCGCGCCCGTCGGGCGAGATCGTGGATGTCACCTTGAACAATTGCGCGATCTTGGCGGCAAAGAAAATACCCGACAGCAGCACACCCACCAGCACGCCGATGGCGAGGTTATGGGTATAGACCACTGTCACCACCGTCGCGACCATCACGACGGATGAGGATTGCGGATGTGTCCGCAGCGCCTTGATCGAAGACCAAGAAAAGGTGCCGATGCTGACCATGATCATGATCGCCACGAGTGCGGGCATCGGGATCTGGCTGACCAGATCGCCCAGGCCCACCACCATGATCAGCAGGATCACACCAGCGGTAAAGCACGATAACCGCCCGCGCCCACCGGATTTGATGTTGATGATCGACTGACCGATCATTGCACAGCCAGCCATGCCGCCGATAAACCCTGTGGCCGTGTTGGAAATGCCCTGACCGATACATTCCTGATTACGGTCGGATTTGGTATCGGTCAGATCATCGACGATGTTCTGCGTCATCAGGCTTTCAAGCAGCCCGACGACCGCGATTGCCAGTGAATAGGGCAGAATGATCATCAGTGTCTCAAGGTTCAGCGGGATCTGCGGGATCAGGAACACCGGCAGCGTATCGGGCAATTCGCCCATGTCACCAACCGTGCGCACATCCCAGCCAAAGACCATCACCAGCACCGTCAACACCACGATTGTCACCAGCGGCGACGGGATCGCCTTGGTCAGCAGCGGGAACAGATAAATGATCGCAAGGCCAGCCGCGACCAGCACATAGGTAAGCCAGCCGACTGAACGCGGGTCAAGTTCCGGCAATTGCGCCAGAAAGATCAGGATTGCCAGCGCATTAACAAAGCCTGTCATCACCGACTTCGACACATAGCGCATCACAAAGCCCAGCTTTAGTACACCTGCGCCGATCTGGATCAGCCCTGCCAGCACTGTAGCCGCCAACAGATATTCCAGCCCGTAATCGCGCACCAATGTCACCATCAGAACGGCAGTGGCCGCAGTGGCGGCAGAAATCATGCCGGGCCGCCCGCCCGTAAAGGCGATAAGCACTGCAATCGAAAAGCTGGCGTAAAGCCCAACCTTGGGGTCCACGCCCGCGATAATCGAAAAGGCGATCGCCTCGGGAATAAGGGCCAGCGCAACGACGAGACCGGCCAAAAGGTCGCCCCGGATATTGCCGAACCATTCGGCCCGGTAAGTGTCGAGAGATGTCATGTAAATCTTTCCTGTTCGGCAAAATCTGCCGATAAAATCTGGTTTTAACAGGTTGTCCGGCGGATAAGCGGCCGGAAGAGCCACCCGAGGGTTAAACCACCCTCGAGTCCATGCGTACCCGTCGCGATATACACTAAGTCGCAACTATGCCAACCCACCCTTGGCAAATAAGGCCAAAGCCTGCGGCAAGGTGGGATTTCTGCGCCGTTTCGGCGCGCGGCTAGCGTGACAGTGCACTGCGCTCTGCGTCCGCGTCCAGCGCAGGACCGGCACCTAGTTCGTCAAGCAAACTGTCGATCAGGCGGACACCAAGGTCAGAGGCGGGCAGGAAACTATCCGCATGACCATCTGTCACGCTGAGTGCGGTCACCCAAGCGCCTGCCTGCAAATCACGGCACAGCACGTGGCGCTGGTCGCCTTGGTCAATCAGCCGGCAAAGGCCCTGCGCCGTGTCATAGCTTGCCAAGACGCGCACCATACTGCCATCGGGCATTTGCGTTTCTTCACCTGTGATCAAATCCGCCGTCACCTGCGCCAGATCGGTCTGACCCACAGGTTGCGGGCCAGTGCTGCGCCCCGCCCAGAAACCGCCCAACGCCAGCACCAAAGAGGCGGCAAGCGCCAGCGCCAAACCTGCCTTTTGCGCCATGGGCCTGTGCAAAGGGACCACATTGCCCCCCTGCATCACAGCGGTGACCAGCCGGTCAGACGCGGGTTCAGTCAGGTAGGCATCCTGTAACAGCTGCCGCGTGCTGACAAAATCGGCATAACGCGCAGCCAGACCCGGATCAGCCGCAATCACGCGGTGCAAGCGCTGCGCGTCAATCTCGTTCAATTCGCCATCGGCAAGGGCCATCAGCATGTCATCGCTCACTTCATACGATTGGGTCATCACATCATCCCTTTTCTGCACGCAGGGGTTTGTCTTTCAACTTTTCCGCCAAGGCCAGCCGCGCCCGCGACAGCCTGCTCATCACCGTGCCTTCGGGGATATCCAGTACCTCTGCCACCTCGCGGTAGCGCATCCCTTCCACACAGACGAGCATCAGTACCGCGCGCTGGTCACCCGGCAGGCTGGCCATGGCGCGGCGCACCTCGGCCAGATGCAGGCGTGCTTCTGTCGTCGTGCGGCCATCGCTGCCGATGATCGTGTTGGCGGCCTCTGCGTCATAATCCACCGTTTCCCGGCTGGCACGGACCGTGTCGATCCAGGTGTTACGGATGATCCTGAACATCCAGGCATCCATCCGCGTGCCGGTGGTGAACCCGTCCAGATTGCGCAGCGCCTTTTCGACGCTGGCCTGCACCAGATCATCCGCCTGATCCGCGGCCCCTGCCAACCCGCGTGCAAAGCGGCGCAGACGCGGCAAAAGCGCGATCAGATCATGGCGCATATCCTGAGTCACGGCTGGACTTTCCTTTCATTGTCGCAAGGGTAACGGGGCAGCAGCGATTTTATTCCCGCCAAATCGCAATTATTGGAATAAAATTAAACTGACGACGTTAATTACATAGAACAGACTTGCACGCCCTGCCGGAGAATTGCCAATGCCCATCAAGCCAGCCGCCAAAGTC
>PUNR01000331.1 GCA_003551805.1 Loktanella sp. | reverse complement strand
TCGTCTTTCATCATTCTTCCTCGCATTGCGCAATCGGGCTGTTCCGGTCTATAGCCCCTTGCAACCATAGACCACACCTTATCCGGAGAATCCCATGTCAAACGCCGCCCTTGAGACCGCCATCGAAGCCGCATGGGACGTGCGCGACACGATCACCCCCGACACCAAGGGCGAGGTCCGCGATGCGATTGAAACCACGCTGAACGCGCTGGACGGCGGCAGCTTGCGGGTGGCAGAGCGTCAGGATGACGGCAACTGGCATGTGAACCAATGGGCGAAAAAGGCCGTGCTGCTGTCGTTTCGCCTGAACGACATGGCCCCGATTTCCGGCGGCAACGGCGACACGACATGGTGGGACAAGGTGCCATCGAAATTCGCAGGCTGGGGCGCGGCTGAATGGCGCGCCGCCGGTTTCCGCGCCGTGCCCGGGTCCATCGTGCGCCGGTCCGCGTTCATCGGCAAAGGCGTGGTGCTGATGCCGTCCTTTGTGAACCTTGGTGCCTATGTCGACGAAGGCACGATGGTTGACGGTTGGGCCACGGTCGGGTCTTGTGCCCAGATCGGCAAGAATGTGCATCTGTCGGGCGGCGTCGGCATCGGCGGCGTGCTGGAACCGATGCAGGCAGGCCCCACGATCATCGAGGATAACTGCTTTATCGGTGCCCGTTCCGAAGTCGTCGAAGGCTGCATCATCCGTGAAGGGTCTGTGCTGGGCATGGGTGTGTTCATCGGTCAGTCCACCAAAATCGTGGACCGCGCCACCGGCGAAGTCACCTATGGCGAAGTGCCGCCCTATTCCGTTGTCGTCGCAGGCACCATGCCATCGACCAACGGCGTCAGCCTTTACTGCGCCGTGATCGTGAAACGCGTTGACGAAAAGACGCGGTCCAAGACCGGCATCAACGAATTGCTGCGCGACTAAGATGATCCTCAGCCGGATCATCGCCCGCCGCCGCATCGCTGCGGGCACGCAGCCTTCGTTTGTGGCGGCATGGTGGCCGGTTGCGGCTGACATCGCCATCATCTCATTGGTGCTGGCGATGCTTTGGCAACCGCTGCTGACATTGGTCTATGTCGCAAGCCTGCCGCTATACGGAACCATTCTGGTTCTGCTTTTTGCCATCTACCTGCCGTTCCAGATTGTCGTCATCATCGCGACCATCTGGGCCATCAAATCCCGCTGGATCGAGGAAGACAGTAAATGACCACCAAGGAAAGCCGCCAAAAGGTATTCACCCTGCTGGTCGAAGTCGGCCGCAGCACCGATGACGGCCTGCCCGACGGTGCCACGGGTGCCGCGCTGATGTGCTATGCCTCAGGCGTGGACGAGGCAGAGGCCGTACGCGAAACCGTCGCGATCCTGAAACAGGCCGACCTCGCGCCGCTGGACGTCTCGGGCTATGGCACGCTGGAAGAACGGCTGGCTGAAGGCCACGACATCCCCGACGAAGAACGCGAATTGATGCAGCGCGCGCTGGATGAAAACAGCGTCATCGTCGCACAGATGACGCCGTTCTACGACAAGACCAACTGAAACCTTCCCCGCGGGGAAGATATCATGCGACCTTCCCCGCGGGGAAGGTTTTCACACGGCGACCTTGCGGCTTTCGTCCAGATAGATCTCGCGCAGGCGCGCAGCCACCGGGCCGGGCGTGCCACTGCCGATGGCTGTACCGTCGATTTCCACCACCGGCATGACGAATGCACTGGCCGAGGTAATGAACGCCTCATCCGCCTCTTGCGCCTCTTCAATCGAAAAACTGCGTTCCTCGACCTGCATCTGCGCCTCGCGCGCGAAACGCAGCACGGCGGCGCGGGTGATGCCATGCAGGATTTCATTGCCCAGATGGCGCGTGATGATCGTGTTGCCCTTCACGATATAGGCATTGTTGGACGTGCCTTCAGTGACCATCCCGTCCTCGACCATCCATGCATCATCGACACCGGCGGCCTTGGCCATCATCTTGCCCATCGACGGATACAGCAGCTGCACCGTCTTGATATCGCGTCGCGCCCAACGCTGGTCGGCGACGGAAATCACCTTGATCCCCTTTTTCGCAGCAGGGCTGTCGGCAAGGCCGGGTTTGTTTTGGGTAAACAGGACCACGGTCGGGGTGCAGGTTTCGGGATCAGGAAACGCAAAATCGCGATCACCGGGCGCGCCACGTGTGATCTGCAGATAGATCATCCCTTCCTCAATCCCGTTCAGGCGCACCAGTTCGCGGTGGATCTCCAGCAGGTCGGGCAGACATTCGGGGCGGGGCATGTCCAACTCATTCAACGACCGTTCCAGCCGTTTGGCGTGACCGGCGAAATCGATCAGTTTGCCATCCAGCACAGATGTCACTTCATAAACGCCATCAGCCATCAGAAAGCCGCGGTCAAAGATCGAAATCGTGGCTTCGTTTTCGGGCAGATAGCTGCCGTTGACATAAACTGTGCGCATATTCATCCCCAAAGGTCAGCGGCGGGCGGATGCACGCCTTGGTCATCAAAGTGCAAAGGTGTTGCGCGGTCTTCGGCCAATAACAGCGGCCCGTCAAGATCCGTAAATGCCACGCCCTGCGCAAGGATCGTCGCAGGCGCCATCGCCAGCGACGACCCCACCATGCAGCCGACCATGATGCCATACCCTTCCGCCTGTGCTGCCGCCTTCAGCGCAAGCGCCTCGGTCAGGCCACCAGTCTTGTCCAGCTTGATATTCACCATGTCATATTTGCCGCGCAAGGCGGGCAGGCTGGCGCGGTCATGGCAGCTTTCATCAGCGCAAACAGGCAAGGGCCGGGCAATCTCGGCCAGCATATCATCGGCGCCCGCTGGCAGAGGCTGTTCAACCATCTGCACACCCAGCCGGATCAGATGCGGCGCAAGTTCGGCATAGACTTCGGCTGTCCAGCCTTCATTGGCATCGACAATAATGCGTGCATCAGGGGCGCCACGGCGCACCGCCTCCAGCCGTGCCATGTCGTCGGGGGTTCCCAGCTTGATCTTCAGCAAAGGACAATGGGCATTCCGAGCAGCCTGCACCTGCATCGCGTCGGGCGTATCAAGCGACAAGGTATAGGCCGTGATTTCCGAACCCGGCGCAGGCAGCCCAAGCAGGTCCCAAACCCGCTTGCCTGCCTTTTTCGCCGCATGATCCCAGAACGCACAATCCAGCGCATTGCGCGCAGCGCCTGC
>PUNR01000019.1 GCA_003551805.1 Loktanella sp. | reverse complement strand
TGCTTCTGCGGCTTCAGCCTCTGCTGCTGCCTGTGCCTCTGCTTCTGCGGCTTCTGCCTCTTCTGCTGCCAGCGCTTCGGCTTCTGCGGCTTCAGCGTCGGCTGCTTCCGCCTCTGCTGTGGCCTGTGCCTCTGCTTCAGCTTCTGCGGCTTCAGCCTCTGCTGCTGCCTGCGCCTCGGCTTCGGCGGCTTCAGCCTCTGCTGCTGCCTGCGCTTCAGCTTCTGCGGTTTCAGCGTCGGCTGCTGCCTGCGCTTCAGCTTCGGCGGCTTCCGCATCTGCCGCTGCCTGTGCCTCTGCTTCTGCGGCTTCAGCTTCTGCTGCGGCCTGTGCCTCTGCCTCGGCCGCTTCAGCGTCCGCAGCTGCCTGCGCCTCCGCTTCTGCCATCTCTTCGAATGCGGTGCGCAGTGCTTCGGCTGTGGCTTGCGCATCGGTGGCTTCCGCGCGCGCTGCTTCTGCGGCTTCGCCGGCGTCTTCTGCCTCTTCAAGCTGCAGGGCCGTCTGCTCTGCTTGCTCTGCCAATGCCTCGGCCTCTATGGCTGCAAACTCGGCACGCTCAAGCGGTGTGGACCCGCCTTCCGGCTCTCCTTCGGGGCAGGGGGGCTGGCTTTCGTCCAGACATAAAAGCGCTGCCTCTTGTGCCATGGCGGTGGTCACCAGCAAGGAATGCGGCAGCATCAGGGAAAGGCTGGCAACAAGGGCCGTCGTGGTCTTGAGCGGTGCAAGAGACATAGTTTCTTCCTTCGTATTTCAGGTCACTGCGTTTGCGACGGACCCGATTGACATAAAGGCGACCGAACAAAGCGCGGGCGCGGGAATGGTGACAAAGTCACGCAGGCGCCCAGCATGACCGCCCGTTATCAACCTAGCCGAATACGGCATGTTATCCAAAAACCAAGCTGGCTGTGTTTGGTTCCGTGCCATCCGCATGCCCCCAGATCGGCTGTTCGCGCCCGGACCGCATTCAATAGAACCGCTGGCAATCTTCGGGCAGCAAATACACGCGATCAATCAGTTGACCGCTGCTGTTTTCAAAGCTGTTGCGCAATGTCGTGCCCATTTCGAACATGTCGCGCCGGTCAAGGCAGATTGTTTCGGTGCGCGTTGCGATCAGATCGCGCGGATTGTTTGCAGATACCGTCGCATCGGTGGCGGCGATCACATAGCTGTATTCCATGATCCGCATTCGGGGCAGAAACAGTGCATCTGTCCACGTCACCGCATCGGTCACCGCAGTTGGCAGGTTTTCGCGCGTGTCTGCGGCGATTTGTTCAAGCAAGGTGTCATCATCGGGGGCTTCAGGTGCAGCAACCGGCTCTGGTTCTGGTTCGGGGGCAGGCGGCGTGCCCACAGCAGGCTCTGATACCTGTGGCGGTGGTGTCGGTGCTGACGAAAAGACGAAAAAAGCAACCACCGCGGCAACCACTATGCCAAGAGCAATCAGGTATTTCATCATTTGCGACGTCTCCAAAAACCAATTATTTGGTCAAAACGTAAAGATTTCTGTCCCAGTGGCAAGCTTGCTGGACAAAGACCACATGACCTGATCTAGCCTTCCCAATCAAACGCTGGCCGGATCAGGTTGGACCGTACGGTCGACAAAGCGTGATTTGACCATCCCGGATCGACAGCGAAAATGCAGTCTTAAGGCGCTATGACGCCATCGCCAAAACACACAGAAAGTCAGCTGTAATGAACCGAAATGTAACCTATGTAGTAATTGCCGCGCTTGCCGTCGCCGTCGTAATTTTCGGCTACCTCTACTATCAGGAATCCCAAAGCGGCGTGACAATTGAACTTGGCGAACAGGGTATCTCGATCGAAGGAAACTGATCCCGGAAAATTTCCGGTATATCTTTTGCACGCTCTGGCAACGCATTTTCGGGACAGGCTATGTCGCTCTCGGCGTTGCTTCAGGGGCGAATACGTTCGTCGGCTAGATTGGCCAATACACTTTCGACGCGTCGTGTGATCGTCTCTGACAAAGGGCTGACGCGCGACGCATAGGTGGCGACAAGGCTGCCATCGCCATCAAGCAATACCTTGTTGAAATTCCATCGGGGCGTGAACCCTGCATCCTGTCGAAGCGACCGGAAGAACGGATGGGCATCGCTGCCTTTCACACGGGTGATCACCGTCATCGGCATGTCGAGGCCATAGACCAATTCGCAGAATTCTTTGACCTCGGCGTCGCTTGCCAGTTCTTGGTTAAAGTCATCTGATGGCACGGCCAGAACCACCAGACCGTCGTCGCGATAGCGGTCATAAAGCGCCTGCAATTCGCGATATTGATCAGTGAAAGCACACATAGAGGCGGTGTTGACGACCAGTATTGCCTGCCCTTCCCATTGCGACAGGCTCAGCGTGCCACCGTAAATCGATTCAAACGGGGTATCGCGGTCAAGTGCCACGGTGTAACTGCCAATCAAGGCAAAAATAACCGTCAGGAACGCAATAAAACGGCAGGTCACGCGGATGGCCGGGGTTTTCAAGGCTTTGCGGTTCAAAGTTGATGCCTCATCCAATCGTTGGGTTGGCCGTCGGTGCAAGTCACATAGTATTTTCTAAAGTTCCTGAAACAGGCCCGCAGCTAAGGTCATGCTGGCGATATAGGGCCCGGGGATGCCCTTGCAACGACGCTGGCGCTGTACGGCATATTGCTGTCGGTTCCGGTTGAGGCCCACGCGTTTGCGCAAGCACCGATGGTTTGTGGAAAACCGGGTCCGGCTTCAGTGGTATTGGTGCGTCGGCTTGCCAAACCTTGTATGCAGGGCACCCTCACGGATTCCCGACGATTTCAAAGCACTAAGGTGGGGTAAGGTGAGAGGTTGGACAACGACCCAAGTGGGGCTCGTTATGGCTGCTTCCTTCCGGACCTGACCAGGTTGGCGAGGCACTCGCCCGCGCCAACCTCTCAACCAACCATATAGGGCGCGTTTTGGGTCAACGCAAGCGCTGCAAAATCGATTTCATAGGTGTGAAAGCCGTTTTTGCAAGGACCGATATGGCGGATCGGCCCATACAGATGGGCGCATGCCTGCGGCGCAGAGCAGAAAGTGGCAGTGGCAGACTGGATCGAGGCGAATTGCCAGATGCTTTGCGGTTGCACATCGACAAGCGCTTGGTTGCGCAGATCGTCGGTTAGAATATCGCGGCCCTGCCGCTGCGACTGATGCAGGATGTCACAG
>PUNR01000363.1 GCA_003551805.1 Loktanella sp. | reverse complement strand
GACACCAGAACATTCCGCCAGCTGTTCGGATCACGCAACACTTGCATACGACCCGTCTTTGGTCCGTTTCGCAAAATGACCGGACGCGCAATTGTCCAGTTTGTATCGCTTGACAGAATTAACTCTTCCTGCCGATCTTTGTCAGCGTAAGGTCGTCCAAGGATTGCCCGATGCCCGATGCGTTCGAGAGAGCTCATCGCGCTACGCGATCGACCGGCACCAAACCCTGTGACGACCACAAGGCGGTTTGTTCCGGTGGATTTCATCGCCTCCAGCAAGAGACGGGTGCTTTCAGAAAAAAGTGTCTCTTCTTGCCACAACATCGCAAGACGCTCTTTGATCCCCAGAGCATATATCACTGCCCTTGCTTCCGATAGCGCGGCAGAGACGTCATTCGCAGACAACGCATCGCCCTGAAATGGTGTTAACAGATCACTCGGCTCAAGTTTGGCTGCGCTGCGCGCAAAGGCGATGACTGGCAAACCACGTCCTGTGGCCTCTGCCACGGTCAAAGCGCCTATCCCCGAGGTCGCGCCCATGATGAGGATTGGCTTGGTCATGTTATCTATCCTTCGCGCTTAGATACGCCTTAAAGGTAGTCTGGCGACGACGTGTAACCAGACGCAACCTGCACCTTTCTAGCGGCTGTGATAGGGTTTGGCCCAGCGCGCTGCCGGGCTGTGCAGAACGGACCGACCTGCAGCACGACCGTCGTTGCCACAACCGGCATGTTTGTGAGCCGAAAGATACCTGTCCGGCAGCGATGCCACAGATCTGATGATGACCGAGTTATCCCAAACGGGATTTGACCAAAGGGCCTGCTTTCGCGAAATCCATCTGGCCAGTGTAATTTTCTTTCAGCTCGGCCATGACCTTGCCCATATCGCGGATGTTCTGTGCACCCACTGTCGCGATGGCAGCATCGACGGCGGCCTCGGCTTCGTCCTGCGACAACTGGCGGGGCAGAAATTCCTCGATCACCTTGATTTCGGACAATTCTTTTTCGGCCAGTTCCAGCCTGCCGCCTTCTTCATAGGCGCGGGCACTTTCCTGACGTTGTTTGACCATCCGGCCCATGATCGCCAGCACATCAGCGTCTGACAGGCCTGCGCCTTCTTCGGCGGTGCCGCGCAAGGCGATATCGCGGTCTTTGATGGCGGCGTTAATCAAGCGCAGGGTGGACAGCCTGTCCGCCTCTTTCGCCCGCATCGCATCTTTCAAAGCCGCCGTGATCCGGTCGCGCAATTGCATGAAAAGTCCTGTATCTGTTACATCAAAGAGCACCCACCATACCCCTTTGATGTTATGGTGACAAGCAGACCTGACGCCACGGTATACCTTGTTTGCAAGGGTGGTATCGGGCCTTGACCCTTGGCCCCGCCCCCCGTAAGACCGGACCAATTTGACGGATGGAGTTCGGGTCATGACGCAGAAACCAACGGCTTGCCTTGCACTGGCGGATGGCACGATTTTTTACGGGATGGGCTTTGGTGCCACCGGCGAAACCGTCGCAGAGCTGTGTTTTAACACCGCAATGACCGGTTATCAGGAAATCATGACCGACCCGTCCTATGCCGGACAGGTTATTACCTTCACTTTCCCGCATATCGGCAACACCGGTGTTAACGTCGACGACGATGAAACCGCTGATCCCGTCGCCGAAGGCATGGTCGTCAAATGGGACCCTACGGATGCATCCAACTGGCGCGCGACGGGTGAATTGAAAAACTGGCTGGCCAGCCGCAATCGCATTGGCATGGGTGGCGTCGATACCCGCCGCCTGACCCGCGCGATCCGCCAGCAAGGTGCACCACACGTCGCATTGGCGCATGACCCTGACGGCAATTTTGATCTGGAACGCCTTGTCGCAAAGGCGCGCGCCTTTGCCGGGCTAGAGGGTCTAGATCTGGCGAAGGATGTGACCTGTGCGCAATCCTATCAGTGGAATGAAATGCGTTGGGCCTGGCCCGAAGGCCACCAGCCGCAGACAAACGCACGCCACAAGGTTGTCGCCATCGATTTCGGTGCCAAGCGCAATATCCTGCGTTGCCTTGCCTCGGCCGGTTGCGATGTGACTGTGTTGCCCGCGACCGCCACAGCCGAAGATGTGCTGGCGCTGAACCCTGATGGTGTATTTCTGTCAAACGGTCCCGGTGATCCTGCGGCGACCGGTGTCTATGCCGTGCCGATGATCAAAGGAGTTCTGAAAACTGATATTCCAGTTTTCGGGATTTGTCTGGGCCACCAGATGCTGGCGCTGGCCCTTGGTGCCCGCACGATCAAGATGAACCACGGCCATCATGGCGCCAACCATCCCGTCAAGGACATGGAAACCGGAAAAGTTGAAATTACATCTATGAATCATGGGTTTACTGTCGACAGTCAGACCTTGCCTGCCGGTGTGATCGAAACCCATGTGTCGCTGTTTGACGGGTCCAATTGCGGTATCCGCCTAGATGGACGCCCCGTGTTCAGTGTGCAATATCACCCAGAGGCAAGCCCCGGCCCACAAGACAGCTATTACCTGTTTGAACGCTTCGCAGAAGCGATGGATCGCGTCACAGCTTAATCCTTTCTTAATCTCGAGCGTGGAGACTTGCCTGACAGGGGGTGAGTCGTTTCATGCTGGATTTCAACACCGATACGGCGGCTTTGCCCCTGCTTGCCGCCCATGACACGGCTTTGCTGGCATCATTGGTCGCCGATCAGGTGCTGTCGCCCGTCGATGCCGACCGTGCGACCTCTAATGCGCTTCGTCTAGGTGTGCCGCTAGCGGATGTTTTACTGCGGCAGTGCAACTTGCCCGCTGACATCGTCGCCCGTCATCAGGCAAAAGCCTATGATACACAGGCGATCGACCCCACCCGCCAGCCACCCGATGCGATACTGGTTGGTCGGCTGGGTTCGCGGACATGTTTACGCCTAGGGGTGCTGCCTTGGCGACAGGTCGATGGTACGACGGTGATCCTGACCTCGCGGCCTGATCAATTTGCCGCAATGCAGCCTGACCTGGAACAAAATTTTGGCAAGCTGCGCATGGCGATCAGCACGCAGGCGCAGGTGACACAGGCAATTGTCACGCTTTTCGGGCCAATCTTGGCGGCAGAGGCGGAAACCTGCGTTCCGCATCAAGACAGTTGCCGGTCGTGGAACACTGGGCGGCTGTCCCGCATCGCCGGATTGCTCGCGGTTTT
>PUNR01000211.1 GCA_003551805.1 Loktanella sp. | reverse complement strand
GGTCGTCATGGTCGCGACCAATGTCGTGTTGCGGTACGGGTTCAACAGCGGACTGAACTATTCCGAAGAAATGAGCCGTTATTTCTTTGTATGGCTGACCTTCGTGGGTGCCGTGCTTGCCTTCAAGGATCATGGCCATATCGGCGTCGAAACCGTTGTGCGGCTATTCGGTCGCCGTGGCAGACTGATTTGCATGTTGATCACCAACCTGATCATCCTGATGACGTCGGTGGTCTTTTTCCACGGCACCTATGTGCAGCACCCGATCAACGCATCGATGACCGCAGCGGTCGTCGGCATATCGATGATCTGGGTCTATGGCATCGGCTATTTCACATCACTGGGCATCGGACTTATCGCGGCTTTCCGCATTTTCGAGATTGTCACCGGTCGGGTCACGGATAGCGAAATCGCCCGTTTCGCGGGTGAATATGAAGACGAAAAAGCCGGAGACCGCGCTGTATGATTATCCTCGTCTTTCTCGGTTCGCTCTTTACGGGGCTTGCAGTCGGGCTGCCAGTCGCCTTCGCGCTTCTGACCACTGGCATCGTGCTGATGTCCTATATGGGGATCTTTGACACCCAGATCATCGCGCAGCAGATGATCACTGGCGCTAATTCGTTCACGCTGCTGGCGATCCCCTTCTTCCTTCTGGCGGGCGAGCTGATGAATGCGGGCGGACTGTCACGCCGCATTGTTCATTTCGCGGTCACCTGTGTCGGCCATATCAGGGGCGGGCTGGGGTTTGTCGCGGTGATGGCAGCGGTCATCATGGCGTCAATGTCCGGTTCGGCAGCCGCGGATTCCGCAGCGCTCGCGGCGATCCTTGTGCCGATGATGCGCGATGCGGGATATAACGTGCCGCGCGCAGCCGGCCTCATGGCCGCTGGCGGCATCGTTGCCCCGGTTATTCCGCCCTCGCTTGCTTATATCATTTTTGGTGTTGCCGCGAATGTCTCGATCACGGGCCTGTTTTTGGGTGGGATCGTTCCGGGTCTGATGATGGCAGTGTCGCTGGCGATCATGTGGGCCTTTGTTTCACGCACCGAGAACGTCAAGACCCTGCCCCGCACATCCGGCAAAGAGCGTATGAAAGCTGGCGGTGCCGCGATCTGGGCGCTTTTCATGCCGGTTATCATCCTGTCAGGTATCCGGTTCGGGCTTTTCACCCCGACAGAGGCCGCGGTGGTTGCTGCCGTCTATGCGCTTTTCGTTGGCGGTGTGATCTACCGCGAACTGACATTGGCCAAGCTGTACCGCGTCTTCGTCACTGCGGCAAAAACGACTGCTATCGTGATGTTCCTTGTGGCGTCGGCGCTTGTTACTTCGTGGCTTATCACCTCGGCCAATATTCCGAACCAGTTGATCGGCCTTGTGCAGCCCTTCATCGACCAGCCAAAGCTGCTTATGCTGTGCATTGTGATCATGCTGCTAATCGTCGGCATGGTCCTTGATCTTGCGCCAACCATCCTGATTTTCGCGCCGGTCCTTATGCCGATGATCCGCGCCGCCCAGATCGACCCGGTCTACTTCGGCATCGTGTTCGTGATGTCGGCCTGTATCTCGCTCATCACCCCGCCTGTCGGCGTTGTTCTTAATGTCGTCAGCGGTGTCTCGCGGGTGCCCTTGGGCAAGGTCATTCGCGGCGTCCTGCCGTTCATCCTGTCCCAAGTTATCGTTCTGGTGCTGCTTGTGCTGTTCCCCGAAATCGTACTCACGCCGCTGAACTGGCTGCGCTGATACGGTACCACCCCGTGAAAACCCAATATGGGAGGAGTTTTCTATGAAGACCTATCTAACAACCTCAACGGCCGCCATTCTCGCGCTGAGCGTGGCGCTACCGGCAAATGCCGAGATTTCCGAGCGGACCATCCGCATTGCCAACGGCGTTGCCGAAGATCACCCCGTCGGTGATGGCGTGGCGGCGATGACCGAATGCATCAACGAGGCGACCGATAACGCATGGACGATCAACGCATTCTGGAGCTCGGCACTGGGTGACGACCTGCAATCGGCGCAGTCGCTACGCTCTGGCACGCTTGAAATGGTCGTGTCCTCGACATCGCCACTGGTCGCCATTGAACCGGCTCTTGGTGTGTTCGATCTGCCTTTCCTTATCTCGGATGAAGCAGAGGCCGACGCATTGCTGGATGGTGAATTCGGTCAGTTTATGGCCGATATGATGCCAGAGCATAACCTTGTGAACCTGGCCTATTGGGAAAATGGCTTCCGCAATCTGTCGAATTCACTGCGTCCGGTTGCCTCGCTCGAGGATTTCACCGGGATGCGGGTACGCGTCATGCAAAACAATATCTTCCTCGACACATTCCAGACGCTTGGCACCAACGCCACGCCGATGGCCTTTGGCGAAGTGTTCACAGCGTTGGAAACCGGTGCCATCGACGCACAGGAAAACCCTTATGTGACGATTGACACCTCGCGCTTCTACGAAGTGCAGGATTTCGTATCCAACACCCGCCACGCCTATACGCCGTTCATGGTTCTGTTTTCAAAGCCGATCTTTGACAGATATTCCGAGCAGGAACAGCAGATCCTGTCCGACTGCGCGATTGTCGGGCGCGACGTCCAGCGCGAAGCCAGCCGTTCGCTTTCGGACCAATCGTTGCAGCGGATCATTGATGCCGGTCTCGAAGTCAACGACATCTCGGAAGATGCCATGGCCGAAATCCGCGATGCTGTTGCAGGTGTCTATGACCGCAATGCGGATTCGATAGGCGCCGATGTGGTCGAACGCGTGATGACCGAACTTGCCGCCATTCGCGGTCAGTAATTTTTCATCCAACGACGAAGGGCGGGGATCGTCCCCGCCCATTTTACTGACCCTCCAAGGACTGCGGCATGAAGCTTAGAGCCGTCAAGACCTTGCGGCTTGGCCAGTGGAAGGTAAGCTGTGAACCGTAGCACTTTCTCTACCATGTCACCTACGCGGATGGGCGTGCTGGTGATGCTTCTCGCCATGTTCCTGTTTTCGCTGAATGACGCGATGGGGAAATGGCTGGTCGCAACCTATTCCGTCGGGCAGGTATTGCTGCTGCGGTCGGCTGTCGCGCTGGCCATCCTGCTACCGTTTCTCTGGAAGGCCGGCCTGACGCCGATCATCTCGGCAGAACGTCCGTTGCTGCAATTTATGCGCGTTGTGTTTTCAACTGTTGAGGTGTTCTGTTTTTACTGGGCAGTCTATTACCTG
>PUNR01000424.1 GCA_003551805.1 Loktanella sp. | reverse complement strand
GATCTGGGGATCACGCCCGATGTCGTCGCCAGTGAAAGCCCGGTGCATTTGCCGGTCCCGCAAGTGCCGGTAACGGTCTGGGTTGGCGGGGCGGAAAGGCCGGTTTTTCTGGAACAGGCGGCTTTGCTGGCGCAGGTCTGGGATGTGCCGCTGGTCACGGTGCCGGATCGGCACCATTTTGATGTGATCGAGGATCTGGCAGCCCCTGACAGCGACCTGACCCGCGCGGTGCTGGCGTAACCGGTTCACATTCCTGCGAAATGTGAATGCCTCTGGCGGGGATATTTAGGCTCTGACGATGGGGGATTTTTGATCTTTCCTCTTGGCCTTGCGGCAAGTATACAGGGACCAAGTTCCCCGACAATGCGAACCCGGCCCCAGCGGTCAGCCCCTGCAAGGGCGTGGGTGTGGCTTGTCTGTCAGATCAGGAGAGCACGATGACTGAGAAACCGATTATGGCCAAGGCAACCGCCGTCTGGCTTTGCGATAATACAACGCTGACCTTCAAGCAGATCGCCGAATTTTGTGGCTTTCACGAATTGGAAGTGCAGGGCATTGCCGATGGTGATGTGGCCGTTGGCGTCAAGGGGTTCGACCCTGTTGCCAATAACCAGCTGACGCCGGATGAAATCACCAAGGGCGAGGCGGACCCCGCCTATAAGCTGAAGCTGAAGTTTTACGCCGCTGCAACCGGTGAAGAAAAGCGGCGTGGCCCGCGTTACACGCCTTTGTCCAAGCGGCAGGACCGGCCTGCGTCGATCTATTGGCTGGTGAAGTTCCATCCTGAATTGTCCGACGCCCAGATTTCCAAACTGGTCGGCACCACCAAGCCGACCATTCTGGCGATCCGTGAACGCACGCATTGGAACATCAACAATCTTGACCCGATCGATCCGGTCGCTTTGGGCCTTTGCAAGCAATCCGAACTGGATTCGGCTGTGCAGAAAGCCAATGCCAAGAAAGCCCGCGAAGGCGGCGCGATGAGCGATGACGAACGCCGCAAACTGGTCAGCACCGAAACATCGCTGGGCATGGCGCCCGAGCCGAAGATGCCGACCGCGATGGCGGGGCTGGAAAGCTTCAGCCTTAGCGATCCGCGTGACGAGGAAGAGGAAGAAGACAAGCGCGACGTGTCCGACGCCGATAGTTTCTTCAATCTGCCTGATGATGACGATGAAGAGGATGATCGCCGCTGATCTGGCGGTCGTTGTGATGAAAGGCGCGCGTCCTGCGGGGCGCGCGTTTTGCGTTGGTCAGTCTGCCGTCGTCAGTGATTGCACGATCTGGCGCAAATCGTCGTTGGCGGTTTGGGTTTTGTCAGCATAGATTTTGATGATCGCCGTTGCGTCCAACCGGATCGGGTCTGTGCCGGGCGGGAGCCGTTCAAGATCGGTACGCCAAATTTCAACAGGGCGCAGATCAAGGCGGGACACAATGCAATTGCCGTAGGTTTCGCGCAATCTATCGCAGATATCTTGCGCCTTTTGCATCGCGGCGATCCGGCTTTCGCTGTTGAAGGGCGGCTTTTCATGGTCGCGCATTTCATAAAGCCGTGCAGGTGCGATAAAGAATTCACCATTATTGACGAGGTCTGGATCACCCAGAATGCCAGCAGGTATATAGGTAAGGTGCGCGGATATCGCGGTTGGCCCTGTGGTGGGAAACTGGGCCTCGGTGCGCATGACATCGCAGGCGGTTCCGAAAGCTGCGATGACCTCGGTACAGTAACGGATCATGCGCTGGGGGGCGCGCGCTTGTGCATAAAGCGCCAGATGTGTGGGGTCGGGCAAGGGTTCGCCTGCAGTCAACAGGTCGGCGGGTTCAATCCATTCGGTAATGACGATGCTACGCTGGTCTGTCAGTGCATCGGTGGCAAAAGTATCGCGCAATTCGCCACGGTCGTGGAAGAAACGCAGCGGGTTGCGTGGCATTGGTGCCGGGTCTGTCATGTTGGGGGTGTCGGTATCGAATTGCCGGGTCTGTTCGACGGCCCATAGCGACATGCGCGCACCCCAGACGTTCAGCACCAGCAGTGGAACCGCGACTACCAGCGTGACGGCGATGGCGAGAATACGTGCCGTTTTCATGGCTGTGGTCTTTCAACAGGTGCAGGGTCGAGCAGGGCAAGATCGCCACCGATGGCAGCGCGCAGCAGATTGCCGTGCAGCGCGTCGATCGTCGCCTGTAGAGTGACGGGATCACCGCTGAACATGTGATCGGTGCGCATCATATGCACATCACGTCCCGCCATGCTGCGATAGGTGAAAGGACTGGCTGGCAATGGGCCGAAATGCATATGGGCGGCGGTTTGCGGACTGACCAGATTGGTGGCCGCATCGACGCCCAATGTGCCGGTGTACCACGCGTTATAGGCAGTATAACCTTTGGTGTAGCTGTAAATCTGGTTGTCGTTTCCGGCCTTCTGCATGGCCAGCCAGTCCGGTTCCGGCAGCCGCCAAGGGCGGATCATGCAGGTCCGGATGGTGTCGTCGGCACCAAATTCATGCAGGGGGACGAAATCAGCCTCAAGCAGGGCCTCGAACGTGGCGTTGTCGGGTGGGCTGACCAGCCCTGACGTCCGCGAGGTGACGATGGCCACATGTGCCAGCGTCACATCCGGCGCTGTCTGCACGTTCCAGATGATACCATTGCCGCGGTTTTGCAGCACCAGATAAATCGGCGCGCTGGTGTCGGTCAGAAAGACATCAACACTGGTCAGATCGCCGGTGACCTGTGCAGACCAATTGTAGGATCGGCCTTTTTGTGTGACGTCAGTCACGTTCTGGACCAGTTGCTTGACCAGGTCGCTGTCTGAAATGGCGCGCACCGGAGGTGTCAGCGTGCCGTTTTCCAGCCGTATGTTGACCACCTGTTCGCTGGCCAAAGGCCGCCGCAGGTTGCACTGGCTGTTGCGATCAAAGGGGATGATCTGGCCAATCACCGTATTTTCATCCGTCAGGACATGATCTGTGACCAGATCCGCCAATGTGACCGGATCTGGCAGATTGCTGGCCACTTGCGGGGTGACGGGGTTCGCGCCGCGCTCGCCAGCGCCCGCCGGACCAGAGGCCTGCCAGCTACCGCCACCCATGCTGTTCACGGGCAGGATACGTGACATATCCAGCCCTGCGGTCAGGCTTGCAAAGCTGGCGGACATTTCTGGCGGTACAGATTTCCATGCGAAATAACCGCCGGTGCCAAGGCCCGCACCGATGACCAGCCAGATCACGAGGTTGCGCAGCAAATGTCTGTCAGTGGGCGCAGCAGCGGTGTTGTTGCGACGCTGTGGTTGCGCGGGCGTTTGCGCGGGCGCTGTGCGCCTTTCTTCGATCCGTCGCAGGCGTTCGGCAAAGTCGTTAGGCGGCTTGGAATTGCTCATGATACTACATCCGGTTCGCCATGGCAGGTAGGCGGTCACTCTGGCCTAGATTGTAGCAAGCTGTGGCGAAATTAAGACCTTTACAATGCTTTGCGCGCATTCAGTGCCGCCGTGATCGTGCCATCGTCAAGATAGTCAAGCTCGCCCCCGACAGGCACACCCTGGGCGAGTGATGTGACCGTCACACCGGGCAGTTGATCGGCGATGTAATGTGCGGTGGTCAAGCCGTCGATTGTGGCGCCAAGGGCGATGATGACTTCAGTAATCTGTTCGCCGGCGATCCGGTCAAGCAGTTTGGGGATGCGCAATTCATCCGGTCCCACGGCATCAAGCGCCGAAAGCGTCCCGCCCAGCACATGATAGCGGCCCTTGAACACACCAGAGCGTTCCATGGCCCAAAGATCGGCGACATCTTCAACCACGGCGATCTGGCCGTTGGCGCGTTTTTCCGAAAGGCAGATGTCACATAGATCGGCGGTGCAGATATTGCCGCAATTCAGACATTCGCGCACATTGGCCCCGACGCGGTGCAGCAGATCGGCCAATGGCAGCAGCACAAGGCTGCGTTTCTTGATCATATGCAGCACCGCACGACGGGCAGAGCGTGGCCCCAGCCCCGGCAATTTCGCCAGCATCGCGATCAGGTGGTCGAGGTCTTCGGTGCCGTTTGACATGTGGGCCTTTGTGATCGGGGCCAAAAGAACTTTTATGCCTCCGGCGGGGATATTTAGGCTCTGACGATGATCAGAAAGGCAGTTTCATGCCCGGTGGCAGGCCCAGACCTTCGGCCATTTTGGCCATTTCCTGTTGCGCGCGTTCGGTCGCTTTGGATTGCGCATCCTTGATTGCGGCAAGGATCAGGTCTTCGACCACTTCTTTGTCTTCGCCGTTAAAGATCGACGGGTCGATGTCGAGGCTTTTCAATTCGCCCTTGGCGGTGGCCGTGGCCTTGACCAGACCGGCGCCGCTGACGCCTTCGACCAGCACGTTTTCAAGCTCTTCCTGCATCTGGGTCATCTTGCCCTGCATGTCTTGTGCCTGTTTCATCATCTTGGCCATATCGCCAAGTCCGCCTAAGCCTTTGAGCATGTCTGTCTCCTGATCTGGTTGTATCTGAAATAGGTCTTTGCGGGCGGTCCCGCAACCGTGTCAATCTTCTTCGAACGGGTCCCATTCGTCTTCGACCTCGGGCAGGGCGTCTTCCCCGGCCTCCAGCGCCTTGCTGGCGGCAGTGCGGATATCGGTTATGCGCGCCTTGGGAAAGGCTTTGATTACGGCCTGCACCAAAGGATGCGCGTTCGCCTGATCGCGCAGCGCGTTTTCAGCGGCGTCGCGGGTTTGCGCGATGGTCGGAGCCCCACCTTCGCTGACGACGGAAATTGTCCACCGGTTGCCGGTCCACAATTGCAAACGTGCGCCCAAACGTCCGATCAGGTCGGTGGCAGTATTGGGGGCAAGCGTCACCTCGATCCGGCCGGGTTGGTAGGCGACCAGTTGCAGGCCGGTTTCAACCTCGACCAGCAGTTTGACGTCGCGGTTGCGGCGGATCAGTTCGACGACATCTTCGAACCTTGCGTAATGTTGCAAGGCTTCGGGGGCGAGGGCGGTGGCGGCCTGCGCGCCGCCTGTTGACACAACGCTGCGTGCTGTCGGGCCGTTTGTCGGCGGGGTGGGTGCAGTGCGTGCAGGCCCCGCTTGCGGTGGCTTTGCGTCTTTGAGCTTGCGCACCAGATCGTCGGGGCTGGGCAGGTCGGCGACATGCGTGAGCCGGATCACCGCCATTTCGGCAGCCATCATGGCGTTGGGGGCCATTGCGACCTCTTCCAATGCTTTCAGCAGCATCTGCCACATCCGCGACAGCACCCGCATCGGCAGGCCATCGGCCATCGCCTGACCGCGGGCGCGTTCATCGGGGCTGATCGTGGGGTCATTGGCGGCGTCGGGCGTGATTTTGACCACGCTGACCCAGTGACAGACCTCGGCCAGATCGCGCAGCACGGCCATTGGATCGGCACCATCGGCATATTGGCCGGACAGTTCGGTCAGCGCATCCGCGGCACGCCCGTGCAAAATCATGTCGAACAGGTCCAGCACACGGCCACGGTCCGCCAGCCCGAGCATGGCGCGGACCTGATCCGCGCTGGTTTCGCCTGCACCATGGCTGATCGCCTGATCGAGCAGCGATTGCGCATCGCGCGCGGAGCCTTCGGCAGCGCGGGTGATCAGCGCCAGCGCATCGTCGCTGATCTGCGCGCCTTCGGCGTTGGCGATCTTGCGCAGCAGGGCAATCTGGACCTCGGGTTCGATCCGGCGCAGATCGAAGCGTTGGCAGCGGGACAGCACTGTCACCGGCACTTGCCAGATTTCAGTCGTCGCAAAGATGAATTTCACATGTTCGGGCGGTTCTTCCAGCGTCTTCAAAAGCGCGTTGAAGGCGTTTTTCGACAGCATGTGCACTTCGTCGATGATGTAAATCTTGTAGCGTGCCGAGGCCGCACGGTAATGCACGCTGTCGATAATCTCTCGGATATCGCCGACACCGGTGCGGCTGGCGGCATCCATTTCCATCACATCGACATGGCGGCCTTCCATGATCGCCACGCAATGTTCGCACACACCGCAGGGGTCGGTTGTCGGCCCGCCGGTGCCGTCTGGACCGATGCAATTCATCCCCTTGGCGATGATCCGCGCGGTGGTGGTTTTGCCCGTGCCCCTGATGCCGGTCATCATGAATGCCTGCGCAATCCGGTCGGCGGCGAATGCATTGCGCAATGTGCGCACCATCGCATCCTGCCCGACCAGATCGGCAAAGGTTTCGGGCCGGTATTTCCGGGCAAGCACTTGATAGCGGGGTTCGTCGGTCATGGTGGCCTTTGACAGGATTCGGGCGTTGGTGCAGCCTAAGGCCGCGCGCGCCAGAGGTCTACCACAGGTATTGCCCCTGCGGCTTGGGCACGGCATCCTGTTGCCAAATCAAGGAGCATCACCATGTCCAACTACGAAATCTATCCGCTGCCCGCTGCCGGCGGCACTTTGGCGCTGTCGCCATTGCCCCTGGGTGCGGATCTGCAGACCATGCTGGACTGGCAACCGGACCTTGTCGTTTCGATGACATCGCAGGAAGAAATGGACAGGCTGGGCGCGGGTGATCTGGGTCAGGCTTTGTTGCAGGCAGGTGTCAAGTGGCATCACCTGCCGGCGGTGGATTATGGCACGCCTGACAGCCCCGATATCCGTATGATCGAAGATGCTGCACTTGACGTGCTGCGTGCCGGTGGCAAGGTGCTGACGCATTGCCGCGGCGGTTGCGGGCGGGCAGGGATGATGGCGCTGCGCCTGATGATCGCCGCTGGCGAAGCGCCGGACCCCGCCCTGACCCGCCTGCGCGAGGTGCGGTCCTGCGCGGTGGAAACTGACGCCCAACTTGCCTGGGCCAAGGGTTAGGCACCGCGCCACCACATCGTCCGAGCTTAAATATCCCCGCGCGGCGCGCTCCTGCCCGTGCCGCTGGTGCAGACGGTAGCAAGGACGTTCAGGATTTGATCCGGGGTTTCTTACTGCCTTTGCCTGTGCGCCCCTGCTTGCGGACCTTGTCGCGGGCCAGCGCGATGGCTTCGGTTGCTTGGGTATTCTCTGACGTCAGCTTTTTGAAACGCGCAAGGCGGTCGGGATCGACCTTGCCTGCTTTGACGGCCTTTTGGACCATGCAGCCCGGTTCGCCTTCATGCGCGCAATCACGGAATTTGCACTGTGTCGCCAGTTCCGAAATTTCGGGAAACGTCGCATCAATCCCGAACCCGACCTCAGCCAGACCCAGACCGCGCATGCCGGGCGTGTCGATCAGCCAGCCACCTGCCAGCATCTGGTGCAGTGACCGGCCCGTCGTCGTATGGCGCCCGCGCGCATCATCTTCGCGAATGTCGCGGGTGGCGGCATTGCCGCCCGTCAAGGCGTTGGCGATCGTGGTCTTGCCCACACCTGATGTGCCCGCCAGCGCAACAGTCTGGCCTGCACCGCAATAGCGCGCGAAATGACTGGCGACGTCCGCACCTTTGGCATTCACGACCAGAACATCCAGATCGCGGCCGAGTGCGCGGGCCTGCGTTTCGAAACCGGCAGGATCGTCAGATTGATCGGCTTTGGTCAGCACGATCACCGGTGTGATGCCTGCATCATGTGCCAGCGCCAGATAGCGTTCCAGCCGTGCAGGGTTGAAATCGGCATTACAGGATGTGGTGATGAAAAGCGTATCAAGATTTGCTGCGATCAGCTGTTTGTCGCCGGTGTGGTATTCCGTGCCGCGCGACAATTCCGTTTGCCGGTCCAGCACGCGGATCAGCCGGTGCTGTTCGGGCGCGCAGAGCACCCAGTCGCCGACGGCGACAGCGGCTGTCGTAATACCCGGATCAAGCGTCAGTTCCATCGGACCTGTCTCGGTCAGCCCTACAACGCGGTCGCGATGCACATTGGCAATACGCGCGGCGGTCAGTGCGGCGTCATCCGCGGTGATCTGGTCTTGCTGGAACGCGTGCCACCCCAATACCGCCAATGTCGGGAAGCGAGGCGTCAACAAATTGGTCCGGAATGGCGCAAAAGGTTCATTAATCTGCCTTGTGTCAAGAAAAGCCGTTGGAATTGCTTAGGTCGCTGGCACGGCTAACGTCAAGCTGAACCTAAGGATTGCGCCCTGATGGCGTCATACCGTCCGGGACAACGCCAGATGCCGGATTTGGAATGAAGGCACCACTTTTTTTGCCGCATGAGTATGTGGCCAAACGGGGCATCAGCGGGCTGGGGTGGCAACGGCAGGCTGTCGTTTTGGACACATCTGCAACCTGAACTTGGGCATTTTGTTGGTAAAGGCTTTCAATTTGGGTTAAAAACCTTATGTAAACGCTTCAACAATAAGAATTACCCGAGCAGGGTCGGAGGCTTTAATGACAACCGTGATGCGCAAAGCATGGGACGAATTGGTCCTGCCGCTGTTTCAGCGGCCAAAACGGTTGCAGGTCGCGGCCCTGTGTTACCGCTATGACGGGGACAGCAAAAAGGTATTGCTGATCACCTCGCGCGGGACAGGTCGTTGGATCATCCCCAAAGGCTGGCCGATTGACGGCAAAGACGCCCCCGGTGCTGCGCTGCAAGAAGCATGGGAAGAAGCCGGCGTGCGCGCAGGCCGCGTCACTGGCGAACCTGTCGGCATCTACTGCTATGAAAAAGAGCTTTCGACCGGATTGCCGGTGCCGGTCGAAACGCTCGTTTTCGCGGTAGAGGTCAGCAAAATGGAATCAGACTACCCCGAGGTCAGCGAACGCCGCCGCAAGTGGGTCAGCCCCAATGACGCCGCAGCGATGGTGCAGGAACCCGATTTGCAGGTCATTCTGCGTCAAATGTAACGATTTTGTATCTATTTTGTGACAAGATCGGTTGAACCCGCGGTGCGCGGTCCGTATGCCGCTGCATGAAATCCAGCGGGGACCTGACTGTGAGCGATACGCAAAACGACGCCAACCATCTTGAAACGCTTGACCGCGACCTTCAGCGGTTTTCACATCTGGAAACGGCGACGCAATATGTTGCGCGTCCGATGGTGGCGCCCGGCATAGCCTTGGCCTTTATCGTTGTAACCGGTCTAGCGGCGGCGGTGTTCTTTGGCCAGTTCCCGATCAATTTTGTGGTGATCGCGGCGGCGGTGTTTGGGGCCTATATGGCGCTGAACATCGGGGCCAATGACGTAGCCAACAACATGGGTCCGGCTGTGGGTGCCAATGCGCTGACGCTGGGCGGCGCCATCGCGATTGCCGCGATTTTTGAAACGCTGGGCGCGCTGCTGGCGGGTGGGGATGTGGTTTCGACCATTTCCAGCGGCATCATCGACCCTGTCACCGTCGCCGATACACAGGTCTTTATCTGGGCAATGATGGCAGCACTGATTTCGGCGGCTTTGTGGATCAACCTCGCGACATGGGTCGGCGCACCTGTGTCCACGACACATTCCGTCGTGGGCGGCGTCATGGGGGCGGGCATCGCTGCGGCAGGCTTTGCCGCGGTGAACTGGACCACGATGAGCGCGATTGCCGCATCCTGGGTGATTTCGCCTGTGATGGGCGGGGTGATCGCAGCGCTGTTTTTGGCGTTGATCAAGTCGCGCATCATCTACCGCGACGACAAAATAGCCGCCGCACGCCGCTGGGTGCCTATCCTTGTCGGGATTATGGTCGGGGCTTTTGCAACCTATCTGGCGATGAAAGGGCTAAGCCGCGTCATCAAGATTGATCTGGGCACCGCTGCCTCGGTCGGGGTGGTGCTGGGGTTGATCGCGTGGGTCGTCACGATCCCGCTGATCCGGCGGCAGTCTGAAGGGCTGGAAAACCGCAACAAGTCGCTCAAGGTATTGTTCGGCGTGCCGCTGGTCATATCTGCTGCATTGCTTAGCTTTGCGCATGGCGCCAATGACGTGGCCAATGCGGTTGGCCCGCTGGCGGCGATCGTTCATGCCGCCGAATTCGGTACCGTCAGCGCGCAGGTGACGATTCCGTTGTGGGTGATGATCGTGGGCGCATTCGGGATTTCCTTTGGCCTGTTCTTATTCGGACCAAAGCTGATCCGCATGGTTGGATCGCAGATTACGAAGCTAAACCCGATGCGTGCCTATTGCGTGGCGCTTTCGGCAGCTTTCACGGTGATCGTGGCCAGCTGGCTGGGGCTGCCGGTATCGTCGACCCATATCGCGGTGGGTGGTGTGTTTGGCGTTGGTTTCTTCCGCGAATGGGACGCCGAACGCCGGCTGCGCCTGTCCAAAGAAACACGCGCACCCGAAACCCGCATCGCGCCCGAGGAACGCCGCCGCCGTAAACTGGTGCGAAGGTCGCATTTCATGACGATCATCGCGGCATGGGTCATCACCGTTCCCGCAGCCGCACTGATTTCTGCGCTGATCTTTCTGATATTGAATAGTCTGCCGGTCTGATCTGCAATTTTTTCAGCTTGCCTTAATGCATCCCGACTTTGCCTTAATTGCGCAACAATTGGTGCGTATCCGGCCCGCACGAGTGTGATAGTAACAAGTTTGTGTCGGTTTTAGTTTGTACCTGTTTTGAGTTCTCGCCCGCATTTTGCGTGGCTGCTGCATAATCACGACGTCAAACGCTGTCGTCATTTTCGCGGCAGTGGTTCTTGCGGGTGGCGGTATCCGGTTTTCGGGATCCGCCACCGCGCAAGCCAGCGTTGATGGCGTAACAATCAAATTTGTTCAGCGCCCTTTCCACACCGGATCACGCTTTTCAGCAAAGGCGCGCGCGCCCTCTAGCTGGTCATCACTGGCGTAGAGCCTGTCCACACTTGCGATCTGACGCTTTGTAATCCGGTTAAGCATATCCTGAAAACGCATATCCTCGGCCTCGCGGACGATCTCTTTGATCGCGGCGTAAACCAGCGGTGGCCCGCTTTCGAGAAGGCGGGCAAGATCCCAGGCCTTGGGCAGCAGGTCGGTTGGCGTTGTGATTTCGCGCAACAAACCCCATTGCAGTGCCTCTGCCGCGTCAAACCAGCGGCCTGTCAGCAACAAATCCATCGCCACATGATAGGGGATGCGTTTAGGCAGCTTGATTGACGCGGCATCTGCCACTGTACCCGACCGGATTTCCGGCAGCGCGAAGGTGGCATTGTCCGATGCAAGGATCAGGTCACAGCCAAGCGCCAGTTCCAGCCCGCCGCCGCAGCAGATCCCGTTGACGGCAGCGATCACCGGCTTGTTAAGATGCGGCAATTCCTGCAATCCGCCAAAGCCGCCGACACCGTAATCGGCATCAACGGCATCACCATCGGCAGCGGCCTTCAGATCCCAACCGGGGCAAAAGAATTTGTCACCCTGCGCCCGCAGAATGGCGACACGCAGGCTGTCATCATCACGAAAGTCGCGGAACACCTCGCCCATGATCCGGCTGGTGGCCAGATCAATCGCATTGGCCTTGGGCCGGTCCAGCGTGACTTCCAGCACTGCCCCTTCGCGTCTGGTCCGGATTGGGTTGTCGCTGCGCATCTGCATCATGGGGTTTCCTTCCAGATCACCGCATCGACGGCGACGGCGCCTTGGGCACGTACCATCAGCGGATTGATTTCGATTTCGTCTAGCATCCTGTCGGTTTCCAACATGTTCTGCAATGCAAGCGCTGTGTTTATCACCGCGCGTACATCGGCGCGTGGTGTGCCGCGATAGCCATCAAGCAGCGGCCAAAGCCTAAGCTGTCGCAACGCGTCGCGGACCTCTTCTGCTGTTACCGGCAAAACCAAAGTCACCGTATCGGCTAACAATTCAGCCATGACCCCGCCGAAGCCCAAGGTCAGCGTCGCGCCGTAAACCGGATCACGGCGCACACCGATCAACAATTCGGCAAGCGCAGAAGTCACCATTTCTTCGGCCAGATAGCCTGTCGCACCGGGGATCGGGTCTTGATTGTCCAGCGTGGCAAGGTTCAGTCGTACTGCCCCTGCATCAGTCTTGTGCGCAAACCCCAAGCCTTTCAGCGCCAAAGGCGGGACAAGATCGCTTGCCGCCTCGGCCAATGCGGGCAGGGTTAAGGCGGTCACCCCGCACGGTGTAGCAATACCTGACGAGGCCAGCAGTGCCTTGCCGTCGCCTTCCGTCAGCATCACCAGCGGATTGCACCGGGGTGGTGTAACCGCCCAAGGCTGCCAGCCTGCGCGCCCTTTGGTCACCTGCGCAGCCCTTATCGCAGCAAGCGCCGTTTCCAGCCCCATCAACGGTGCTATGCCCTGATCGATCAAGGCGATGGCGCGGTCTTCGTCAAAGTTTTCGGGCAATGACGCGACTGGAAAAGCAGGTTTGCCCGTGGCCTTGCCAGCGGACACGATCGCCGCCAGCGCGGGTTCAAAACTGGTCGGATCACAGCGGTCAGGTCGCGGCGGATCAATGACGAAGATACCGGCATCGTAACCAGCCAGCATCGTGGTAAACACATCCGTCGTGCGCGGCCCGTCACCCCATATGAACGTGTGATAATCCAACGGGTTAGACACTGTGACGATCGGGCCAAGAATGTCGGACAGATGCTGGCGCTGGTCTGGCGACGGTGGCGGAAAATCCAGTGCAAAAGGTGCCGCCAGATCGGCGACAAGACCTGCCTCGCCACCCGAACAAGATAAAGAACACAAGCGCCGTCCCAACCCGGGACCGTGGACATGCAGGATTTTCAGCGTCTCGATCAATTCTGCCGGGGTATTCACCTCGGCCACGCCAATCTGGTGCAGAAAGGCCGATGATGCAGCCCCACCCCCCGCCAATGCTGCAGTATGCGACGCGGCGGCGTCACGCGCAGCAGCGGTTTTACCGGATTTGATGGCGACAATGCCCTTGCCTGCCGTCTGTGCCGCCTGCGCGATGGCTGCAAATTCTGCCGCATCACCCAGCCCTTCGATGTAGAGCCCCAGTGCTGTCACACGATCATCCGCCAAAAGTGCCGCCGCCAGACGCGCCAGCCCGACCTGTGCAGCGTTGCCCAGACAGGCAACATAAGCGATAGGCAGACCGCGCGCCTGCATCGTCATATTGATCACGATATTGGATGATTGACTAAGTAGCGCCACCCCGCGGTCCACTCGCCGCCCGCCATGCTGGTCCGGCCACAACAACGCGCCATCAAGATAATTGATTACGCCATAACAATTCGGCCCAAGGATGGGCATCTGTCCGGCACAGGCGACCAGTTTATCCTGCAGCGCGTCCTCTCCTGTTTCGCGCCAGCCCGAGGCGAAACAGATCGCCCCACCAGCACCCATGTCCGCCAGTTCTGACACCACATCCAGCGTGGCGAGGCGGTTCACGCCAATGAATGTCGCGTCAGGTGCTGCCGGCAAATCCGCCAGTGTGGCGTAACAAGGAACGCCCGCAATCTGCTGGCGGGTTGGATGGACGGGCCAGACCGGTCCGTCAAATCCCATCTGCTGGCATTGGGCGACAACATTGGTCGCCCAGCCTGATCCCAGCACCGCAATGCTGCGTGGTCGCAATAGACGCGCAAGGTCAGTCATCACTGCACCTGCCTGCGGCGCAGGCAGCCGGGGGCTTTGCCCCCGGACCCCCAGGATATTTTTGAACAGATGAAAAGGGGGTGTCGCCCTGTCCCGTATGAGCGGGACAGGGGATCTTCACCTGTTGCGGTCATCGGGGTCCCCCCCTGTACCGCCATGCATTTATCACAGCGATTTATTAACATTTCGTTTCATCTGTTCAAAAATATCCTCGGGGGTGAGGCGCGCCGCGCCGAGGGGGCAGACAGCCCCCTGCTAGCCCTCATGCGGGCGCAACAGTTGGCGGCTGATGATATGGCGCTGGATTTCGCTGGTGCCTTCCCAGATCCGTTCGACTCTTGCATCGCGCCAGATCCGCTCAAGTGGCAGTTCATCCATCAACCCCATGCCGCCGTGGATCTGGATCGCCTCGTCTGCAACCATCGCCAGCACTTCGCTGGCTTTCAGCTTGGCCATGGCCATATCGGCTTCGGTGACGCTGCCTTGATCGAACTTCCAGCCTGCCTCCCATGTCAGCAATTCGGCGGCTTTGAGCTCCATCGCCATATCGGCGAGCTTGAAGCTCACGCCTTGGAACTTGCCGATCTGCTGGCCAAACTGGCGCCGTTCCGCCGCATAGCGCACGGCGAGGTCGAGCGCGCGGTCGGCACGGCCAAGGCAGGTGGCGGCAACCTGCAAACGTGTGGCCCCAAGCCAGTCATTGGCGACTTCAAACCCTTTGTGCACTTCGCCAAGGATGTTTTCGGCAGGTACGCGGCAATCGTCGAATTCCAGAATGGCGTTGGAATAGCCGCGATGGCTGACGTTGCGATAGCCCTCGCGCACCGTGAACCCCGGCGTGCCTTTGTCCACAAAGAAGGCGGTGATCTTTTTCTTTGTGCCGCGCGGCGTTTCTTCTTCGCCGGTCGCCATGAAGGCTATGGTAAAGCCTGCG
>PUNR01000436.1 GCA_003551805.1 Loktanella sp. | reverse complement strand
CCGCGCGAACGTGAACCGCCCCGTCCCCCCCGCCGTCAATGAAGCGCCGATGGCAAGCGCCCCTGCCCCCGCCACCGGACAGACCGTGGCCGCCGCCGATGCCGTGCGCGGCACAGCCGGCAAAACGATCAGGGTCAACGGTCTGGTGACACGCAGCTACATTCCCGCAGGGCGGCCAGGCGCCAGCGAACCGGCAGTGCTTGTCGCATCAGCGGCGGGTGCCGCAGTGGATGTCGCAGCGATTGCGGTCGATCAGGATATCATCAACGCGATTCTGGCAGAAACCGTGAATGCCGCCGTTGCAGAGGCGCTGGCACCCGAACCACAAGCGCCAGAGCCGACGCCAGAACCGGTGCAAGTCGCCAGCGTGGCACCTGCTGTGACGCCCGAACCCCGGCCAGAACCTATCGCTGACGTGCAACAGGTGGCAGCGGTGACAACACCCGCCCCGGCCCCGCCAGTGGCCAGTGCAGAGGCTGCCACCCCGGCAGAGCCCGAAGTGGTGACCCGCATTTCCACGTCAGGCGGGCGCCATTGGGGCGTGAATGTCGGACGTTACCCCAGCCGTTTCGACGCCGAACGCGTCATGCTGCAGGTCGCCTTGAACGAGATGAGCACGCTGGACGGCACATTGCGCCGCGTCGTGCAACGGTCAGGCGGGTTCGATGCCAATTTCATGGGCCTGACCCGCGAAGGCGCCGATCTGGCCTGTCGTCGGCTGCAAGCGCGCGGAACCACCTGTTTCATGATCGGCGCTGACGGTTAATCCGGATAACGGGTTGGTTGCCGTCATCTGTGCCAGAGGCAAAAACTTTGATGCCTCCGGCGGGGATATTTATACTCTGACGATGATGAAATCAGGCGGGGATGGCGCGGCCCTCAAAGGCGGCAGCCATCAATTGCCGCGTGTAGGGGTTTTTGGGCGCGTCGAAGATCGTGTCGGCATCGCCTGCTTCGACCACGTCGCCTTGTTTCATCACCATGACCTTGTGCGATAGCGCGCGCACGACTTTCAGGTCGTGGCTGATAAACAGATAGGCCAACCGGTTCTTCTGCTGCAATTCGCGCAACAGATGCACGATCTGCACCTGCACTGTCATATCCAGTGCCGATGTAGGTTCATCCAGCACAAGAAGCTTTGGCCGCAGGATCATCGCCCGTGCAATGGCAATCCGCTGGCGCTGTCCGCCTGAGAATTCATGCGGATAGCGGTCCATCATTGCGGCATCCAGACCAACCTCGCCCATGATCTCTGACACCATTTCACGCCGGTTGCGGCCCGGATCGACGCCATGCACGCCAAGTCCTTCGGCGATGATCTGTTCGACCGTCATCCGGGGGCTTAGCGATCCGTAGGGGTCCTGAAACACCATCTGCATTTCGCTGCGTAACGGGCGCATCTGGCGCTGGCTAAGCTGGTGGATATTCTGGCCATCAAAGGCGATGCGCCCTTCGGACCGGATCAGCCGCATCACCGCCAGTGCCAATGTTGTCTTGCCAGATCCGCTTTCGCCAACAACACCAAGCGTTTCGCCCGCCCGCAAGCTTAGGCTGGCGCCGTTGACAGCTTTGATATGCCCCACAGTGCGTTTCAGCAGGCCCGCCTGAATAGGGAACCATATTCGTGCCTTTTCGGTTTCAAGCACGACTGGCGCATCGGCAGGCACCGGCGCGGGCACGCCAGTTGATTCAGCGGCAAGCAAGGTTTGGGTGTAGGGGTGCTGGGGATCGGCGAAAAGATCGGCCGTTGGCCCTTCTTCGACGATCTCGCCGTTTTTCATGACGCAGACGCGGTCAGCGATCTTGCGCACGATGGTCAGGTCATGGGTGATGAACAGCATCGACATGCCGTCACGCCGTTTCAGATCAGCCAGCAGGTCAAGGATCTGTGCCTGGATCGTCACATCCAGCGCTGTTGTCGGTTCATCCGCGATCAGCAATTCCGGCCCGTTGGCCAGTGCCATTGCGATCATCACCCGCTGGCGTTGCCCACCCGAAAGCTGATGCGGATAGGCACCAAGCCGGCTTTCGGGGTCGCGGATGCCGACACGGTTCAAAAGCTCGACGATCCGTGTTCGCACCGCAGGCCCGCGCAGGCCCTGATGCAGTTCAATGCTTTCGGCCAACTGCTTTTCCAGTGTGTGCAGCGGGTTCAGCGACGTCATCGGTTCCTGAAAGATAAAGCTGATGTCATTGCCGCGCACCTTGCGCAAAGCAGCCTCGTTTGCGCCAACCATTTCGACACCGTTATAGGTGATTGATCCGGCCATCACCGCGCTGTCGCCCAAAAGCTGCACGGTAGACAGTGCCGTTACCGATTTTCCCGACCCGCTTTCGCCCACGATGGCGACGGTTTCGCCGCGCCCGACGTGAAACGACACGCCGCGCACGGCATGGGTGGTGGCCCCATCCTGCCGGAAGGCGACCCGCAGGTCGCGCACATCAAGAATGGGCTTGGTCATTTCAGCGCGGCCTTTTGGGCTGTGATCAGGTCCTGCGAGGCGACAACCGGCACTGACCCATCGGCGACAAAGGTCTTGCGCGGGTCAAAGGCGTCGCGGATGCCTTCAAAGATAAACACCAGCAACGATAGCATGATCGCGAAGGTAAAGAAGGCGGTGAACCCGAGCCACGGTGCCTGCAGGTTCTGTTTGGCTTGCAGCGTCAGTTCGCCCAGCGACGGGGCCGATGATGGCAAGCCGAAACCCAGAAAATCGAGCGATGCCAATGTGCCGATGGCGCCTGTCACAAGGAAAGGCAGCATCGTCACTGTCGCCACCATCGCATTTGGCAACATGTGGCGGAACATGATCGTCCGGTTTGGCACGCCCAGCGCGTTGGCAGCGCGCACATATTCCAGATTGCGCGCGCGCAGGAATTCCGCGCGCACCACGCCCACAAGTGCTGTCCAGCCGAACAGCGTCATCAGGAACACCAGCAGCCAGAAGTTCATCTGGAACATCGCCGCGACGATGATGATGATGAACAAGGACGGCGTCGCCCCCCACAGCTCGATGATGCGCTGGAAGCCGAGGTCGATCCAGCCGCCGAAATAGCCCTGCACCGCCCCCGCCGCGATGCCGATGACCGAGGTCAGCACGGTGACCACGATGGCGAAGGCCACCGACAGCCGGAAGCCATAGATCACGCGCGCCAGCACATCGCGCGCGGTATCGTCGGTGCCCAGCCAGTGCCGGCTGTCGGGCGCGGACGGCGCCACGCCGCCGATGTCGTTG
>PUNR01000111.1 GCA_003551805.1 Loktanella sp. | reverse complement strand
TGGCTGATGCCGATGTGTTTGATGGTCAGACACATCGCGGCGCGAAGGTCGTGATACATTTGCCGGTCGCACAAGCGACTGCACTAAAAGCAAAAATACCAGCATGAGGACAATATGGGCGATATCCTGATCACAGATGACGAACGCGATATCCGGGAATTGATCTCTGATATTCTGCGCGACGAAGGTTTCACGACGCGGCTGGCGGGGACGTCGGATGAATGCATGGCGCAGATCGCGACAGATGTGCCCGCACTGATGATTCTTGATATCTGGCTGAAAGACAGCAGCATGGACGGGATCGATATCCTCAAGGCCGTCAAACGCGAACATCCCGAGGTGCCGATCGTCATTATATCGGGCCACGGCAATATCGAAATTGCGGTGGCAGCGATTAAACAGGGTGCTTATGATTTCATCGAGAAGCCCTTTAATATCGATCAGTTGATGGTCGTAATCCGCCGCGCCATGGAAACGTCACGCCTGCGCCGTGAAAACAGCGAATTAAAACGCGGCGAAAGCGTGAACGCCGAAATGATCGGTGAAAGCGCATCGTTCCGTACGCTGAAATCGCAACTCGACAAGGTCACAAAGTCGAATGGCCGCGTGATGCTGACCGGCCCCGCCGGATCGGGCAAGGAAATCGCAGCGCGCTATATCCACGCCAATTCAGCGCGTGCGAGCAGCCCTTTTATCACGGTCAGTTCCGCCTCTATCGCGCCTGACCGGATGGAAGAGGTGCTATTCGGGCGCGAAGATCCGGGCCGCGGTATCGAACCCGGCCTGCTGGAAGAGGCCAATGGCGGTGTCATCTATTTTGACGAAGTGGCTGATATGCCTTTGGGCACGCAGTCTAAAATCCTGCGGGTGTTGGTAGACCAGCGGTTCCAGCGGGTAGGCGGCAACGACAAGGTACAGGTCGATCTGCGGGTTATATCCAGCACCAACCGTGATTTGGGCGTCGCGATCGAAGCAGGGGTGTTCCGCGAGGAACTATTTCACCGCCTGAACGTCGTGCCGATCGCCGTGCCATCGCTGGAAGAACGCCGCGAGGATATTCCGGTGCTGGCGGAATATTTCATCGCCCAGTTCAATTCGGTCCAAGGGTTGCCGCTGCGCAAACTGGCCGATGATGCGCGTGCCTTGTTGCAGACTATGCATTGGCCGGGTAACGTGCGGCAGTTAAAGAACGTCATGGAACGTGTTCTTATCCTTGGTGAAAGTCGTGGAGATATCGCCGCACGTGAACTGCCTTCAACCGAAGATCACACCGATAATGACGGGCGTATTGTGTTGTCAGGAGGTTTGGCCACCTTGCCCCTGCGCGAGGCGCGGGAATTGTTTGAGCGCGAATATCTGCTGACCCAGATCAACCGATTTGGTGGCAATATCAGCCGGACCGCATCTTTTGTCGGGATGGAACGGTCAGCGTTGCACCGCAAGCTGAAATCGTTGGGCGTGGTGACAACATCGAAATCAGGGGGGCGTGTCGCCTATCTTGAAGGTGAAACCGAATGAAAATCATCATCTGCGGCGCGGGGCAGGTCGGCTGGCAGATCGCGCGCCATTTGTCTGGCGAAAACAACGATGTCACCGTCGTCGACAACAACCCAGAACTGGTGCGCCGCGCGACTGATACGCTGGATGTGCAAGGCATCGCTGGCTATGCCAGCCATCCCGACGTGCTTGACCGGGCAGGGGCGCGCGACGCCGATATGATTATCGCCGCCACCTATTCGGACTAGGTGAACATGGTCACCTGTCAGGTCGCCCATTCCGTCTTTGCCGTGCAGCGCAAGATCGCGCGACTGCGCGCCCAGACCTATCTCGACCCCGCCTACGCCGACCTTTACCGCCGTGACCATCTACCGATTGATGTCGTGATTTCGCCCGAACGCGAAGTGGCCGAGGCTGCTTTGCAGCGCCTTGCCGCCCCCGCAGCGTTTGACACCGAAAGCTTTCTGGACGGCCGCGCGCAATTGCTGGGTATCACCATCGAGGATGATTGCCCTGTCATCAACACGCCATTGCGGCAATTGACCGATCTGTTTTCGACGTTGCGGGCCATTGTCGTCGGTATCAGGCGGGACGGGGCCTTGTTTGTGCCATCGGCGAATGACCAAATTTTTGCTGGTGATGCCTGCTATCTTTTCACCCATACCGAAGACCTGAACCGCACGCTGGAAATATTCGGTAAGACCCAGTCAAAGCAGGAACGGATCGTCATCATCGGTGGTGGCAATGTGGGCCTTGGGGTCGCGCTGGCGTTGGAAGCACGAACAGATCGTGTACGCGTCAAAGTCATTGAAAAAGACCGCACCGCCGCCGAACGCGCCGCTGATACGCTAGACCGGACCATCGTTCTGCACGGTGATGGTCTTGATACCGCTTTGCTGGACGAGGCAGGAATCGCCAGTGCCGATGCCGTGCTGGTGGTGACCGATGACGACAAAACCAATTTGCTGGCATCGGTGCGTGCCAAGGAAATGGGCTGCGCCATGGCGATCTGTCTGGTCAATGACCCGACACTGGTGCCCTTGATGGGGCCTTTGGATATTGACGCTTATATCAATCCGCGTGCCACGACAGTCAGTTCGATCCTGCGCCATATCCGGCACGGACGGGTGCGCAATGTCTATTCCATCGGCGACGCCGAGGCCGAAGTGATCGAGGCGCAGGTGCTGGGCACATCCCCGATATCGGGCCAGAAGATCAAGGATATCGACTTTCCCGAAGGCGTGCTGATCGGCGGCATGATGAAAGAAGGCAAGGTCATCCGCCCGACCGCTGAAACCCGGATCGAGGAAAACGACGTCATCGCCATCTTTGCCATGACCCCCGATGTGCCCGAGGTGGAACGGCTGTTGCAGGTCTCGATCGAATATTTCTGATGCAGTGGGTCCTGAAACTTCCGTTTTTCGTGATCCTGATGGGGCTGGGCGCATTGGCGATGCTGCTGCCCGCCAGCCACGCCGCCGTGGTCGAAGATTTCACCACGATGCGGGTGTTTTTCTACGGGTTCATCCTGTTTTCGGTGCTGACATTGCTGATCGGGCTGACGACATCGGGCTATGCCCCGTCCAACATCGCCCGCAGCCAGCTAACCGGATTGCTGGCTGCTTTTACCGTCTTGCCGATCATGTTCGCAGTGCCGTTCTACGAGGCCGTTCAGACCACGACCTTTCTGAATGCGTGGTTTGAAATGGTGTCCAGCTTCACCACCACAGGCGCCAGCGTTTACGATTCGCTTGGGCGGCTGACGCCGTCACAGCATTTGTGGCGGTCTACGGTGGGCTGGCTGGGCGGCCTGCTGGTCTGGGTGACGGCTGTGTCGATCTTTGCCCCGATGAACCTTGGCGGGTTCGAGGTCCGCGCCACCGCTGCAATCGGCAAGGGGGCCACCGGCACGTTTAACCAGATCGGCGCTATTGCTGACCCGTCAGAACGGATGGTACGGTTCACGATGGCGCTGACGCCTGTCTATATGGGGCTCACCCTGACGCTTTGGATCGGGCTGATGATCTTGGGCGAAATGCCTTATGTGGCACTTGCCCATGCGATGGCGGTGCTGTCGACATCGGGGATCACGCCGGTGGGCGGGCTTTATTATGCCGCATCCGGTTTTCTGGGCGAGGCGCTGGTTTTTGTCTTTTTCGTTTTTGCCTTGTCGCGGTTGACGTTTTCCCGCGGGGTCAGCGGGGAACATCACAGAACTTTCTGGCGCGATCCGGAGTTTGTGACAGCGACCGTGCTGATCGGGCTGGTCACGGCAGTGCTTTTCCTGCGCCACTTCGCCTTTGCCCCCGCAGACCTTGCCCCTGCCAGTGTTTCACAAATGTTGGCAGCAATCTGGGGAGCTTTGTTTACCGTTACGTCATTTTTGACCACCACAGGGTTTGAATCGCGGTTTTGGGACAGGGCGACAGATTGGTCGCTGCTCAGCACGCCGGGGTTGTTCCTGATCGGGCTGGCGTTGATCGGGGGTGGTGTGGCAACCACAGCGGGAGGCGTCAAACTGCTGCGCATCTATGCGCTGTTTCGGCATCTGGAACGCGAACAGGAACGGCTGCTGTCGCCTTCATCGGTCGGCGGTGGTGGCCGCGAGGCACGGCGCATCCGCAAGCAAGGTGCCTATATTTCATGGATTTTCTTCATGCTGTTCGCGCTTAGCCTGACGGCGGTGATGCTGCTTTTGTCACTGACCGGTGTGCAGTTCGAAACCTCGATGGTGCTGTCGGTCGCAGCCTTGTCAACAACAGGCCCGTTGGCGGTGGTTGCTGCGGAAAGCCCGATCTCTTATGCGGGGCTGCCGGATGCGGCCAAGATGATCCTTGCAGGGGCGATGGTACTGGGCCGATTGGAAACGCTTGCCATCATCGCGTTGTTCAATCCGGAAATCTGGCGACGTTAGCCCTTGCATTGTTTCGCTTTTTGGGCTGGAAACTCCTGTTATGGCGCGACATACTAGGAACAGACGGGGGCCGGTATGCGGTCGCAAGAAAAATAAAAGGGTGTCATCATGGCCGCCGATAAAGCAAATCTGCAAGATGCGTTTCTGAACCATGTCCGCAAGACCAAGGTTCCGGTCACGATCTTTCTGGTTAACGGGGTGAAATTGCAGGGCGTCATCACATGGTTTGACAGCTTTTGCGTGTTGCTGCGCCGCGACGGTCAATCGCAGCTTGTTTACAAAAGTGCGATTTCCACGATCATGCCGGCACAACCGATCAGCCTTTATGAAGGCGAAGAATAGTTTTGCTGGAACACGACAAGCCCGTCACACGGGCCTGGGTGCTGCACCCTGAATTGAAATCCGACCACACACGCCGCGCACCCGTGCCGGCACTGGCAGAGGCTGTGGCGCTGGCCGCGGCTTTGCCTGATCTGGATGTTGTCGGTGCCGATATCGTGCGCCTGCCCAAGATGCATGCCGGCAAATTGTTCGGCAAAGGCAAGATTGCCGAACTCAAAACCATTCTGTCCGATGCCGAAGTGGAACTGGTGCTGGTCGATGGGCCGGTCACGCCCGTGCAACAGCGCAATCTGGAAAAGGAATGGGGGGTCAAGCTGCTGGACCGCACCGGCCTGATTTTGGAAATCTTCAGCGACCGCGCCCGCACATCTGAAGGTGTGTTGCAGGTCGAAATGGCGGCCTTGTCTTATCAGCGCACGCGTCTGGTGCGGGCATGGACCCACCTTGAACGCCAGCGCGGTGGTCTTGGCTTTGTCGGTGGTCCGGGTGAAACCCAGATCGAGGCTGACCGCCGTGCCATCGATGACCAGCTTGTCCGCCTGCGCCGCCAGCTTGATAAAGTGGGCCGCACCCGTGCCTTGCACCGCGCATCCCGCGCCAAGGTGCCGTTTCCGATTGTCGCATTGGTCGGATACACCAACGCGGGTAAATCCACGCTGTTCAACAGCCTGACCGGGGCTGATGTTCTGGCCAAGGATATGCTTTTCGCCACGCTTGATCCCACGATGCGCAAGATCACCCTGCCCACGGGGGATGAGGTGATCATGTCCGATACGGTTGGTTTCATCTCTGACCTGCCGACCGAACTGGTCGCCGCTTTCCGCGCCACATTGGAAGAGGTGCTGGACGCCGATCTGATCGTGCATGTCCGCGACATCAGCCACGACCAGACCGAAGAACAGGCCCGCGATGTCATGGCGATCCTGCAAAAGCTGGGCGTTGCCGAAGGTGCACCGCTGATCGAGGTCTGGAACAAGGTCGATCTGCTGGAAGGCGAAGCCTATGAAGGCCGCACCAATCAGGCTGCGCGCACCGATGATCTGTTCGCCGTGTCTGCGATCACCGGTGAAGGCATGGATGCCCTGCTGGCCGCGATCCCCGAAAAGCTGAAAGACCCAAGGACCGAGGCCGTGCTGACCCTTGGCTTTGCCGACGGGCGCAAACGCGCCTGGCTGTTCGAGGCTGGGATCGTCACCGCCGACGAACAATTGGAGGACGGCTATCGCATGACCGTGTTCTGGACGGAATTGCAAAAGGACCGGTTCAACCGGCTTTAGATATCCTTGACCAAGCGCAGCGCGTCGTAAATCGCGGCATGGGTGTTGCGCGCGCTGACCGCATCGCCGATGCGGAATAGCTGGAACGCGCCGTCAGGATTGGTTGCGACCTGCTGTGGATAGCCGGTGATTAGCGCGTCATGATCAACCTCGCCCAGATTGCGGGACAGGGGTTTGAGGTCGAAATACAGATCGTCCAGCGGCAAGGTACCGTAATTGACCACGATCTGGTCGTAGGTTTTTTCGTTGGTGAAACCGCTGTAATCCGTCCCGATCGTCGCGCGCAGACGGTTACCGTCACGCGCCACATCGACCAGCCTGCGGGTGACGGTGAAGGTGACTTCCTTATCCTGCAAGGCCCGCATATAAGGCACAAGGTTCATCCCCATGATATCGGGTGCAAAGGTGCGGTCGGGTGTCATCACCTCGACACGCGCACCGGTCGCAGCCGCGATTTCCGCTGCCATCAGCCCCGGATGATCGCCGCTTTCGTCATAGATCAGCACATCCTGTCCCGGTTTCACATCGCCCGAGATGATATCCCACGCGCTGACGACCAATGTCTGGTCATGCTTGGTTTCGAACAATTGCAGATTGGGCATACCACCTGTCGCCACGATCACCACATCAGGGGCCAGTGCGGTGATATCCTCTGCCTCGGCCCAAGTGTTGAAATGAAAGGTCACATCGCGGGCCGCACATTGCGCCATGCGCCAGTCGATGATGCCCATCATCTCGCGCCGGCGCGGGCTTTGTGCGGTCAGGCGGATTTGCCCGCCGGGATCGGGCTGCGCCTCGAACACTGTCACCTGATGGCCGCGTCCGGCGGCGACGCGCGCAGCCTCCAGCCCCGCTGGTCCGGCACCGATAATGACGACACGCTTGGCTGTGGGGGCAGGGGTGATGTCATGCGGCATGGTCAGTTCACGGCCCGTGGCGGCGTTATGGATGCAAAGCGCCTCGCCCGCCTGATAGATCCGGTCAAGGCAATAGGTGGCCCCGACGCAAGGGCGGATATCATCCTCGCGTCCTTCGATAATCTTGCGCACGATATGCGGGTCGGCCATATGCGCCCGCGTCATGCCGACCATATCAAGCAATCCCGCCTGAATAGCGTGCCGTGCGGTCGCCACATCGGGGATGCGGGCCGCATGAAAGGTCGGCAGGCCCGTTGCCTGTTTCACGGCACCGGCAAAGTCGAGATGCGGCGCGCTTTTCATGCCTTGCAGCGGAATGACGTCGGTCATCGCAGGGTCGGTATGGATACGGCCCCGGATCACGTTCAGGAAATCGACCATGCCTGTGTCGGCCAGCCTTTTGGAAATCGCGATTCCTTCTTCGGGGGTGATCCCGCCTGCGGCGGCTTCATCCGCCGTGTAGCGCAGACCAATGATGAAATCATCGCCCACCCTTTTGCGGCAAGCCGCCAGCACATCAAGCAGCAACTGCATCCGGCTGTCGAGGCTTTGCCCGCCATAAGGCCCTTCCAGATCATTGGTCAGCGGCGACCAGAATTGATCCAGCAGATGGCCGTAGACCTGCAGTTCGATTCCGTCCATGCCGCCAGCCTTCATCCGTTCGGTGGCATCGGCAAAGTCATTGATGATCCGCGCGATGTCCCAGTCCTCGGCCAGTTTCGGAAATGCGCGGTGCGCGGGTTCGCGGTGGCGCGATGATGACACCGACGGCAGCCAGTCGCCCTTGGCCCAACCGGTGCGGCGGCCCAGATGGGTCAGCTGGATCATGACAGCGCAGCCGTGGTCGTGGCAGGCATCGGTCAATTGCCTGATCCACGGCACGACTTCGTCCTTATAGGCAAGGATATTATTGAACACAGGCGGGCTGTCGCGCGACACAGCCGCCGACCCCGCAGTCATCGCCAGCGCGACCCCCGCCTTGGCGCGTTCGGCATGATAGGCGGCATAGCGGTCCTTGGGCATGCCGTCTTCGGGATAGGCGGGTTCGTGGCTGGTGGTCATGATCCGGTTGCGCAACGTCAGATGTTTCAGCTGGTAGGGTTGCAGCAGTGGATCATGTGACATTTGCTATCTCCGGTTCGGGCTCGTGCCATACTGGCGGAGGCAGACAGGAAGTATAGCGGATTTGCGGCAGGATACGGGATGGCACCGACAGGGTGGCAATTTCGCGTAAAAATGGCGAAGTCGGGTTACTCAGGTCGCGGCTATACCATCTGCCAAGATGGGGCGCTCTCGCTGCACTGCTATGTAATATTCTGTACCATCATCGGATCCGGCAAAGGACACTTTCCATTCCATATTGAACGGGCTGCCGTCCTTGCGATAATTAACGGTCGTACCGTGGAAGGTTTCGTCGCGCGCAAGTGTTTCGTTGAGCCGTTTTAGCACCGCAGGATCGGTGTCGGACCCTTGGAGCATATCCAGCGTTTCACCAACTACGTCCGACGCGGCATAGCCCGTCAAGCGTGTGAACGCATCGTTGACATAGATGATCTTGGGGCCGTCCGCCTTGGTGCTGCGGGTGATCGTGATTGCTTCGAAGGACATGTCGGCAAGGCTGCCTACCATCTTCTGAAGCACGGTGGCGGGAAAATCGTCAAGCATGATGTTACCTCATATATGTTGGGGATCGTCGTCTTCCAGATCGGATCGCAGTTGAAACCCACCAACGTGTCGGTCTTTCAAGCACTTAGCCCGTAAGGCCCTACATTCAAGCGATGGCAGATTATCGGCAGCAAGCAGCCTTGTGCTTTGGTGAATTGACGGATCACCCTGTTGAGGCGTTCAGTTGCATTTCCGGCAATGCTGCGTCTGGGTGCAATTGGTGCCTGCTTCATTCGGGCATGCGTCGCGGTCTGCAGCGTTTGGAGCTTGATGTAATTCTTGCTATCGCGGGGTATTGGGCATAGGGCTTGATCCTCTGGCGTATCACGACAGGGTGCGACTGCCACTATACTGCCAAACGTGACAGCTGAACTTGTCTGACATTACTCCCGGATGTTTTTGATAGCAGGCAGCACAGCCCTGCCGGACGATCCACTGGCAATGCTTTGAAATGAGCATTCTACTCGACCATACGGAACAACCACGTTGCTGCTGAGACTTGACGTTTCAAGCATGCCTGAGCCGCAGATTCTTCGGTGATCGGGCAATCCTTAGTTTCGCTTTAAGCGTCCAATTTCTGGACAACATGACCACGGCTCTTTTTGGGCTGCGCTTTCGAATTCGATTTGTGCCCTCTCGAAGGACCTGCGCGATCCGCGTGCAGGAACCCATCATGGGCACACCGAAAATGCAATCAAGGATTGTATTTTCGTTGGAGGATGACCCGACTTTGGACAAATATCTGCTTTTTACCCCCGGCCCTGTAAATGTGGCCGAGAGCTTACGTGCTGCGATCTGCAAAGAAGATATCTGTCATCGGGAAACCGATTTCGATGATCTTCTTGCGGGTATCGAGCAAAAACTGATCTCGCTTTTCCAGATCAGGCAACGGAAACGCTATCGGGCGGTAGTGATCACTGGTTCGGGGACAGCAGCCAATGAGGCGATATTGTCCTCTGTCGTTGGCGACGGGGCCATCCTGATCCTGTCGAATGGGGAATTTGGCGAACGGTTGCTAAAGACATCCCTGATCCATAACAAACAAACCCACCGGATCGAAATGCCTTGGGGCAAGCCTTTTGACGTGGCACAGATTGAGGCTTATCTAGCAGCGCACAAGATCGACGTGGTGGCGATGGTCCACCACGAGACCTGCTCGGGCATGCTGAACCCGTTGGCCGCGATTGGCGCTATAGCCAAGGCCAATGGCGCTCTCTTCGTGGTTGACGGTGTCAGTTCTGTCGGCGCAGAGGTGATTGATATGGAGAAATGCAACATTGCTTTTGTCTCCAGTTCCGCCTCCAAGGCGCTTGGATCATATCCCGGCCTGTCCTTCGTCGTGGGTCGCAAAAAACAGTTCAAGCGCCTCAAGCATCACGCAGCAAAGACGACCTACCTTAATCTGGCGACCTTTTACACTGTCTTGAAAAATCATAGCCAGACGCCGAACACGCCCGCCGTGCCGTTGTTTTTCGCCATGGATCAAGCGTTGACGAACATCCTGCAAGAAGGCGTGCTTAAGCACCATGCCCGTATCAGGGCGCGCGCTGATCTTTTGCGGCTTGGCATGCGCAGGCTGAACCTCGACTTTCTGATTGATGAGGCGGATATGTGTTCGGTTCTGACCACTGTGCGGGTGCCGGCTGCAATATCGGTACGGGCGTTGCGCGCGCGTTTACGCGACCAATCCATCATCATTTATGAAGGTAAGGGATGTTTTGCTGGTGACGTCTTTCAGGTCGGCAATATTGGTGAGCTTTCAGACGAAGACATCCAGTTCTTCCTGACCACCCTCAAAGACGTGTTGCTGACGTTGCAGGCTGAAGCAGGTGATCTAGTTGCGCCGGTCAGAACCAAGGGACAGCGTCTGTTTGCAGCGCCCATGCCTGAACGAGCCCATGTCCGGGTGGTGTCATGAACGACAAGATGACGCAGCTTTGGGCGACCAAAACCCGTGATGACGAATGGTGGTCGTCATTCGTGACGGCACCGCTTGGTATCCTAGCCAATTATTGCGCTGTCGAGGTTTCATGGATCACGCCAAACCGGATCACCGCGGTCTCGTTTCTGGTGGCTGTCGTGGCAACATTGGCGATCATCGTGGGCGGTACTTGGTGGTTCATTGCGGCGGCTATCCTGATCCATCTTAGCCATGTGCTTGACTGCATGGACGGACAAATGGCGCGCTATAGACAGGTATCATCACCCGTTGGCAGCTATTACGACCGCATAACAGATCAGGTGCAGGTCACACTCTGGTTCGGGGCGGCAGGTTATGCGGCTTACGTTCAGACAAACAGCGTCACGCCCGTCTTTCTCGCGCTGATCGGGATCGCCTTTTACGGATTGCGCGGCTACTCCAAATACATCGCCCTTGAGATTGAGACGGCGCGGAACCCTGCATATCCGGTCGCTATGGCGCAGCGCAATACTGTCGAAATCACGGCGGGTCCGACGATGGGGTTGCGGGTAAATCTGGCATGGTTCGGGCGCGAACAACGCAAGATTCTCGCCTTTGATGAAGGCGTGTTCATCTTCATGCTGTCGGTGGCACTGGTCTTTGACCAACTCGTCCCGATGCTATGGGTCTTCGCGACAAGCCAAGTCTTCTGGGGGCTCTACAGATCATGGCGCCGTGGCAAGAGCATCGATGAAAACAGGGGCGTTACCCTGCAGAAAAAATAGCCTTCGTCGAAACACTTTGCTTAAGGAACAATTTATCATGAAATTTGAAAAATACCGCGCACCCGTCGCCGTCATTCTGGCCGCTGGGATTGGGTCGCGGCTTAGCCCGCTGACAGACACGTGCCCCAAAAGCCTGCTGTCGGTTGGCGGGTCCGCCATTCTCGAACGCATGCTTCGCAATTGCCTCAGCTGCGGGGTGTCCCAATTCGTGATCGTGCTGGGCCATCGCGCGGACGAGATCAGGCAATTTGTCGACAAGGCGTTTCGCGGTATCCGAGTGACTTATGTCATGAACGACCGCTACCGTGAGACGAATACCGGCTATTCCTTGATGCTGGCATCCGCCGCAATCGGCACTGCTGATTTTGTGAAATTCGATGCAGATGTGGTGTTCGACGTCGAAATCCTACGGCGCCTTCTTGATAGCAAACGCGCCAATGTGCTTTGTATTGATCGCAATATTGCGCTTGAAGATGAAGAAGTGAAGGTCATCACCGACAGCCAGATGCGGGTGGTTGAGGTGGGCAAGTCTGTCGACCCTGAGCTGGCATTGGGAGAATCCATCGGTATCGAAAAAATCAGCGCTGCGAGTGGCACGATTTTGTTCGCCGAACTTGAGCAGATGATGGCAATTCATACCAACCTGCAAGAGTATTACGAGGCTGCCTATGCGCGGTTGGTCAATAAAGGCACAGAGTTTGACGTCCTTGATATCACCGGACTGAACTGGACCGAGATTGATACTGTCGAAGACTTCAACGCGGCCAACTTGATGTTTGGCAGCCCGATTACAACCGCATCGCGCATCTAGCAAAAAGTCATGCGACGCCGTCACAGAAAATTTGGCCACACCAACGTGCGCCTGACACATCTAAACCGCCACGCCCGAGCCTTGGCAATCGGCGGAGGACCGCAGTGAAACTTGTGCCAACCCGGCGCCCGATCGCTGCACTTGAGAGGAGTTCCAATGGCTAAAGGTAACAACAGCAGCAAGCGCGGCAACAAGGAAGCTAAAAAGCCAAAGCAGGAGAAGCCGAAGGTGTCTGGAACGGCAAACTCGCTGGTCGGAAAACCATTGCTGGCTATCGGCGCAAAAAAAGTAAAGTAAGCGTTGCAATCGGGTTTCGTCCGCTTGGACTGCGGCGCTCAACAAAGCGGCCAATGTTGGGCGAAACCTGCAACTTCTGCCGATCAAACCAACTTCGCTGACTTGGAGAGCGCAATGACAGACGCAACTGATAGCGGCACGAAAGTACACTATATCTGCCAGACATACATCGCCAAGAAGGCTGCACGCGGGGTACGTGGCGGCCTTCAGATCGATAAGGAATTGCAGTATTCGACAGCCGCAGAGGCACAGAACCGTGCAGAACGGGAATATAAGGCTGAGAATTGCATAGGTGCTGATGCCTACATGGTCACAGAAGATAGCAATTCCGGCGAAGTGAGCGACCCGACGTTTCTGCTAAGACTCGGGACCACCCCTGAAGATGATGGATTTTGAAGGTAGCGCCGTGATGGCGTGAAAAGGTGAAACCCGGCTTTCACGTCTTGTTTGCTGCGAGCCCAAAGTGCATCCTTTACGCCTTCTTCTATGGCGTGTTTTGCGGCGTCCAGTTATTGGCGGAAGCAACGAATAGCGCAGGCGGAGAAAAATCATGACGGCGATGAATGAAGACAGCCCCCGCGGGCTAGTTCTTGCCGTGACGGCCTATGTCATGTGGGGGTTCCTGCCGCTTTACATGAAAGCTTTGGCCCATGTGCCGCCGACCGAGGTGATCGCGCATCGGGTGATCTGGTCGGTTCCTATCGCCGCGGTGATCCTGCTTGCGATGCGGCGCACAGCCGATATCCGCGCCGCTCTTTCCAGCCCGCGCACGATAGGCATGGCGGCAGTGACTGCGGCGCTGATCTCGATCAACTGGGGGATCTACGTCTGGGCAATCGGTTCGGGGCATGCGCTTGACGCGGCACTTGGCTATTACATCAACCCGCTTTTCAGCGTCGCACTCGGTGCCCTATTGCTGGGCGAACGGCCACGTGGTGCGCAGCTTGTCGCAATCGCGCTCGCGGCAGTGGCGGTCGTTGTGCTGACGGTCGCGGCGGGGCAGGTGCCTGTCGCGGCACTGGGGTTGACGTTCAGCTGGGGGTTCTATGCATATTTCAAGAAGAGCCTGCCTGTCGGCCCTGCGCAGGGTTTCTTTCTTGAAGTGCTGATCTTGACCCCGATTGCGCTGGCGATCCTTGTCTGGGCAAGCATGAACGGTCAAAGCCATTTCGCGACCGGGTCGGCACAGGATACATGGCTGTTACTGTGTGCAGGTGTGGTGACGGCGGTGCCGCTGATCATCTACGCCACCGGGGCCAAGCTGCTGCGGCTTTCGACGATCGGCATCCTGCAGTATATCGCGCCGACGATGATCTTCCTGACCGCTGTCTTCGTCTTTGACGAACCGTTCGGGACAGCGCGGATGATCGCCTTTCCAATGATCTGGGCGGCGCTTGTGATTTATACTGTGTCGCTGATCCGTCAGTCGCGTCGCAAACTTCCACCCGCGATGGTCGCGCCCGATCCGGTGTGATGGTCGGGCTCTTGCAGATTTAACCTGCCAAGACGATCTTCAAGCATGGGCGGCGAACTGCTTGGCAAGTAGCGTCTTACCTTTGTTGCTGGTCTGGATTTATCTGGCGTCAGCGAAAAGCGCAGGCGTGTCGTGGCCAAAGTGTGTGATTTCACCACTGAGGCAGGCATTTTCAACTGCCACAGCAGTCCGGATATTCCGCCGCGTCGTAGCCGAGATGGCGGGGGCATCCAGCGCTTCGATTAGGAAGTCGCGCCAAGCGGTGCGGGGCGCCGAGCCGACGACCTTTTCGCTGCGGTTGTCTGCAGATTTGTCCCAGACGGCACCAATGCGAGGTGACCAGACAACATCGCCCAAAAGTGCCAGACGGCCCCAGCCGATCTTGTCTTCGCCAAACCGGACACCTTCGGGAAAACCCCGGCTTTTTACCAAGCATCTTTTCCACGTTCCCGCCGTGCTTGACGAAACCATCATAGGCCCTGAACTCATGGTCTCGAAGAAGCAGTCAATCG
>PUNR01000156.1 GCA_003551805.1 Loktanella sp. | reverse complement strand
GTGACTGGACGCTGGAGCAGGCGGCGCAGCAAGCGGGGCTGGCACGATCGACGCTGTCCAAGATCGAAAACGGCCAGATGTCACCGACCTATGATGCGTTGAAAAAGCTGGCTGTGGGACTTGGGATTTCGGTACCACAGCTGTTTACGCCGCCGTCCAAGGGGCAGGTGAATGGCCGTATGTCTGTGACCCGTGGTGGCGATGAAACGGTGCAGATCACCACAACCTATGAACATGCGCTTTTGGCGGAAACGCTGACGTCCAAGAAGATGCTGCCCTACCGTGCCCGTGTGCGTGCGCGCAGCATGGAGGAATTCGACGGCTGGGTCCGGCATGACGGTGAAGAGTTTTTGTATGTTCTGACAGGACAAGTGCGGCTTTATACCGAGTTTTATGAACCGGTCACGCTGAAGCGCGGGGACAGCGCCTATTACGACGCAGCGATGGGGCATAATGTGGTGTCGGTGAGCGATGAAGATGCGACGATCCTTTGGGTGACGTCGCTTTCGTGACTTTTATGCGCTCCGCGCGGGAGTATTTTTGGAAATAAGAAGATGAAAAAGGCCCGGGGTGTGATGCCGGGCCTATTGTTTTAGTCTTCGTACCACCACAGGTCCGGCTGCCAGCCGGGCCAGTCGCCGAAGATCGGCAGGGTTTCGGGATAGCGCAATTCGCGTGCATGGGCGATGCGGCTGATGTTCCACTGATAGATCGGGATCACATAGCGCCCTGCCGTCAGGATCCGGTCGAGCGCCTGAACTGCGGCGACGAAATCATCCTGACTTTCTGACGTCAGCAGGCGGTCGATCATTGCATCCACGGCGGGCGATGCGATGCCCATCGTGTTGCGTCCGCCGGGTTGTGCCGCGGAATCAGAGCCAAAGTAGTTGTATTGTTCGTTGCCGGGTGAAAGCGAGACGGCGACGCGGTAGAAGGTCATGTCAAAATCGTAAGCGTCGGTGCGTTCTTTGTATTGCGCGCCGTCTACCGTGGAAATGCGTGGCGTGACACCGATCCTGCCCAAAGCCTGGGTATACATGTCGATGATAGCCTGATTTTCGGAACTGCCCTGTTCTAGCAGAATTTCAAAAGTGAACGGATTGCCCGCTTCATCACGCAACACGCCGTTCTGGACGGTCCAGCCAGCGCTTTCCATCTGTGCAAGGGCAGTGGCGGTACCGGCGCGGTTACGCTCTGACCCGTCGCCCTGCGGTAGGGTGTAGCCTTCGATCGTGCCGGGGATCAGGTCTTGTGCGAAGGGTTCGAGAAATTCCAGCACGCGCCCTGTGGCAGGTCCGTGATCCATCGCCAGAGGCGAGTTCGACCAATAGGAAGTGATGCGTGGCTGGGCGGAACCTGTCATTGCTTCGTTGATGAAATCAAAGTTGAAGGCATGGATCAGCGCATCGCGCACCCGCCAATCGGCGAATTGCGCGCGCCGCGTGTTCATCACAAAACCGGTCATGCCAGAGGGCCGTTCATGCGGTAGCACCGACATCACCACATCGCCGTTGCGCGCGGCTGGGAAATCATACTGGCTTTCCCAACGGGCGACGTTGAATTCGCGGTTTGTGTTGACCTCGAGTGTTTTGAACGCCTCGAAAGCGGCGGTTTCGTCGCCGAAGAATTCGATGCGGACCTCGTCGAAGTTATGCAGGCCCTGCTGGAATGGCACATCGACGCCCCAATAATCGGGGTTGCGGCGCAGCGAAATGGACCGCCCGGCATCGAAACGGTCGATGACGTAAGGCGATGATGTGATCGGCACGATATCCAGCGTGCTGTCGGCAAAATTGACGCCGTCCCATTGCGCCTTTTTCAGGATGGGCCGCATACCGGCAAGCAGCGCCAGTTCGCGGTCTTCGACGTTGAAGGTGAACCGCACGGACCGTTCACCGGTCTGTTCCATGCTTTCGACCCGCGTCCAGAAGCCCAGATAACGCGGATGGCCGATGGTGCCCAAGGTTTCGTAGGACCACATCACATCTTCGATGGTAACAGGGCTGCCGTCGGAAAAGCGTGCCTCGGGCCGTAGGGTGAATTCGACCCATTCGCGGTTTGGCCCGGTTTCAATCGATTCGGCCAGAAGGCCGTACAAGGTGAAAGGTTCGTCCAAAGACCGCGCCATCAGAGTTTCTCCGACAAAGTAGCGCAATTGCCACGATACCGACCCTTTGAGAATGAACGGATTGAGGCTGTCATACCCCCCCACCTCGGCGGTGACGATGCGCCCACCTTTGGGCGCGTCGGCGTTCGCATAGGGCAGCGACACAAAATCAGGTGGCAGGGCAGGGTCGCCATACATAGCTATGCCATGCTGGGGCTGGGCGTGGGCGAGGCTGGCTGTTGCAAGGACCGCAACTGCCGTGCGGCAGAACGCCACGATGCCACCGGATTGAAATGCCATTTTTGTGATTATCCCTGTCATGAAGTGATTTGCTTTTCTTGACCCTAAAGATGGTTTTGAGCCTTTTCAAACTTTTAGCTTGGATGCGGGCAACAGATTGCTTATACATAAGGCACTGCTCGATAGGTTTCTTGCCTGTATGAAACCTGCCTCAATAACTTCACGCCCGCCTTGTGCGGGCGTTTTTTTATGGGCTCTGCGCGGGATGGGTGACCTTTGCAGGTGCAGCATGTAAGGTGAGTCGCAAACATTCATCCGAAAGGCCCCCATATGCAGCTTCAAGGTAAAACTGCCGTTATCACTGGATCGACCTCTGGCATCGGGCTGGGGATTGCGCGCGAACTGGCCAAGGCTGGCGCGAATGTGGTTCTGAATTCGTTCAGCGACACCGAAGAAGACCACGCCCGCGCTGCTGAAATCGCTGATGTTACAGGCGTTGACGCGAAATATGTGCAAGCCGATATGTCTAACGGTGACGATTGCCGCCGTCTGATCGTGGCTGCGGGTGGTTGCGATATTCTGGTGAACAACGCGGGTATCCAGCATGTCGCACCGATACAGGATTTCGATCCCAAGAAATGGGATGCGATCATCGCGATCAACCTGTCATCGGCGTTTCACACCACAGCCGCGGCTGTGACTGGCATGCGCGAACGTGGATGGGGGCGAATCATTAATGTGGCGTCTGCCCATGGTTTGACCGCGTCGCCCTATAAATCCGCCTATGTTGCGGCGAAACATGGTATTCTGGGCCTGACCAAAACCGTGGGTTTGGAAACCGCGAAAGACCCGATCACCTGCAACGCGATCTGCCCCGGTTATGTGTTGACACCGCTGGTCGAGGCGCAGATC
>PUNR01000033.1 GCA_003551805.1 Loktanella sp. | reverse complement strand
CAAGGCCGTCCACCTGTGAAACACCCCGCCACCGCGCCAAAGTCTGACTGCCCAGCACGACAATCGCCACACCCACGAAGGCTGCACCGATGGCAGGGACCATCAACGTCACGACATCCGCCTCGCGGATCGAGATGCCTGCACCTAGCCCGACTTTGAGCAAAAGCAGGATAACGATGAACTTGTAAACCGGATCGGGAACCTCGAATTTGCTGCCAACTGCCGCAAGCATCATCCCTGCGATCAAAAAGACCAGTGTCGGTTTTTGGAGCTGTTCCACAAAACTGCTTGTGATCGTTGTAATGATGTCCATCGGGGGCTCCTGTCAGGTTGCCGTAACGGGATATGCGACAGGACGCGAAAATAAAAATATATCATTGTTGTCATTATGATCTATAAAACAGAATGAATGTTCGTCTGAATTATCACCATTTGCGTTACTTTCGCGAAGTTGCACGCGAGGGCCATCTTGGCCGCGCGGCAGAACGACTGAACGTCGCGCAATCGGCCTTGTCTGTGCAGATCAAACAATTGGAAGACCGGCTGGGTTATGCGCTGTTCGATCGTGTTGCACGTACACTTGTCCTGACCGAGGCCGGGCGTATTGCACTTGATCATGCGGACCGCATCTTCAGCACCGGCGATGAACTTTTGGCGACGCTACAGCAGAACAGCAGTATGGCCACCCCGCTACGGATCGGCGCGTTGTCGACATTATCGCGCAACTTTCAGATACAGTTCCTGAAGCCACTACTGGTCCCAGACGCCTGCACCTTCTGGCTGAAGTCGGGCAACACAAAGTCGCTGCTGGAGGATCTTGAAAGCCTTGCGCTTGATGTTGTTCTGACGACGCAGATTCCGGACAGTATGCCGGGCATGTCTTTCGCAGCGCAGCGGATTGCAGAGCAACCCGTGCGCATTCATGGCAGGCCAGATCGGATCCGTCATGCCGGTCTTTCCGCATTATTGGCAAGCGAGCCTTTGATATTACCGACCGAGAATGTCATCCGCACCGGTTTTGAAAATCTGGTGGCAAAGCTGGGGCTACAGCCGCGCGTGGTGGCCCATGTCGACGACATGGCCATGGTCCGTCTGCTGGCCCGCGAAGGGGTGGGACTTGCAATTGCGCCGACAGTCGTCGTCGCAGATGAAATAGCCAGCGGGATGCTGGCAACAGCGCCTTTCGATTTGGGAATAACCGAGCCATTCTTCGCGGTAACGCTGCCCCGAAAGTTCCCCCATCCCGCATTGCAAAAACTGTTGCAGGACCTTTCCGCCGATAGCCAAGTCTGAAATGCCAGTTGGTGCAAAGTGCAGGACGCATCCAGCCCAGAGCGGCCGCAGGATTGATCGTCAAGCGTTGCGCTGCAGCCTAACGGGACCGGACATTCGTGATGTGGTTAGCACGTTTCCAGCAGTCACACGTGTTATGAACGTGTTGGTTTGGGTGTCGCCGAATGCCCACGCACAAAATGTCGCTTTGTCGTGGCTGGATTAGTTCACCCTATGAAATATCCGCGTCGACTCTACCGTTGGCAGAACAGGACGCTCCAGCAGAAGCTGGTCACCGGAGCAAATCGCGTGAAATCCTTGAGGAAGGGTGTAACTATGGCTTCTCACCTCTTCGTAAATCGGCGTGATGCTCGAAAAGTCAGGCATTTCAATGATCACCGCGCCCATCCGCAACTTGGTATCGCTGGCAAAGATCAGTCGCTTGTCACTTTCACTCCACCGGCCAATCTCGCCGTCGAAACTGTGCTGTGTTTCAACAATTACCAAGCCATCCGGCCCGTTCCCCTGATGCCGGAGCAGGGCAGGGTCATTCCAAACAAACACCCCGTTGGGCGACAGGGTCAAACGGGGACCCTGCCATTCGTGGTGCTGAGTGAAATCCATGGCGTCGGCCACTCCGACTTTGGGAAGGACACCAAAGCCGTCGTCCAGCCGCGCCACATCGGCCCAATCCTTGTAAATTACCTGTTCGTCAGAAAGAAGCATGCGGTCTACCTGCATCTCCCAGACCCCTGCCAGACAGCTACCACAACCGCCGCCATCGACCGCTTCGATGCTCACGGTGGCAGAGGTTTCCCTTCCTGATCCGCCCGCCGCCGCGATCTGCACAGGGCCGCCCGTTTCGCATCCGAAAAAGCGTGTCACCTCGTCGCCATCTTGTGCGAGATCACTGAAACCCAATCCGACCTCGTTGCCCACCAGCACCACGACTCCGGCAGCTGCCTTATCGCGCCTGATCCGCCAAAGCCCCGGGCCAAGGGCGATCCGTGCCCGCTGGATCGACATGGCCGGTCCGGCCAAAGAGACGGTATCAGTTCCCGAGAGCTCTGGCCCAAGGTCCGGCCGGGGCAAGGCAAGCCGACCGTCAGGATACGCCAAAAACCCGCCCAAATATATACGGACCAGATCCTCCCAATCCTCGTGCGGCAGTAAGTCTGAAATCGCGGCGACTTCCGTCAGCCCGTGGTTGCCAAATGCGCCAAGCGACAGCGGGAACTGTTGCCCGAACTGTTCGCCAGCCCAGAACCAGAATCCCAAGGCGGAATAATCTGTGTCGATCAGTCTTTTGCCGCTGCTCTCTTGGTCCCATCCTTCGATAAATCCCGATTCCGCTGAAAAGCTCTTCCCGGGCATGGCAAGATTGGCAAACCACTCTGCCGTGCCTTCGATCCACCAACTGGCGTGGCAGTGATCGACCGCGGGAAAGGCAAGCTGCTGCACAATGTGGAACATTTCATGTGCCAGCGTGAAGGCCAGAGCGTCGGTACTGGCGGTTCGCCAGAAATCCGGAAAGAACTCCACATAGCAGTCACGACCATCACAGCCGGTCCATGCCTCTTCACCATCCGGGGCAGGCGTGTCGAGCAATCGCAGTGTGATGGCCGGTGTCCCATGCCGCGCGATCAGCGGGCCAGCTTCGGCTATGCTCAGGGACATGTCGATCTGAGGAAGAGCGGCGCGAAGGCGCGCGGCTGCCTGCTCGCCACCGGCAGGAGCTTCGATCCGGATCATGGCATCGAAAGCGAAATCCGGCGACCAATGTGACGCTACCTCGCGGTACCGCTCGGGATCAGCTGCCGTTGCGGCGGCAACGGCCTCTTCTCCGGCAATGATGTCTTCGTCAAAGAAGTCGGCGCAAGGGTCGGCCCAAACGGGTTGGGCCAGCAGTACAAGCGAAATAAAGGACAATCGCATGGGAACATACTCCCTCGGGCATTCCCTAGACGGGCTGCCAACGCATGAAAAAATGCTATGATCGTCGT
>PUNR01000369.1 GCA_003551805.1 Loktanella sp. | reverse complement strand
TGATAGGCCCCAAGCTGATAGCCCCCCGGCCCGATATCCCAAGGCTCGGCAATCAGTTTGACACGGTTCAGCACCGGGTCCTGCTTGATCGCCCGAAAGAACGGCCCGTCGCGGTTGAACCCGTCCTTGGTGCGCCCCAATGTGGTACAAAGATCGAAACGGAACCCGTCGACATGCATCACCTCGACCCAATAGCGCAGGCTGTCCATCACCAGCCGGATCACAAAGGGGTTTTCGAAATCCAGCACATTCCCGCAACCGGCATCGTTGATGTAATAGCGCGGATCTTCGGCCAGACGGTAATAGCTCGCGTTATCCAGACCCCGAAACGCCAGTGTCGGGCCTTCCTGCGATCCTTCGGCGGTATGGTTATAGACCACATCAAGGATCACCTCGATCCCGGCAGAGTGAAACTGCGCGACCATCTGCTGGAATTCCGCGATCTGGTCGCCGGACATATAGCGCGGCTCTGGCGCGAAAAACCCGTAGGTCATGTAGCCCCAGTAATTCGACAAGCCACGATCAACCAGAAACTTGTCATCCAGAAACGCCTGCACCGGCATCAGTTCAATCGCTGTGACGCCTAGATTGTTAAGATGCTCCAACATCGGCGGCGAGGACATCGCCAGATAGGTTCCCGCCCGTTCGATATCGCTGCGGCCCGCTGTCAGGCCCTTGACGCTGGCCTCGTAGATCACGGTTTCGTTCAGCGGATGGTTGGGCCGCGGTTTATGGCCCCAGCTAAAGGCGGGGTCGGTCACGACGCAACGCGGCATATAGGGCGCACTGTCGCGCTTGTCGAAACTCAAATCCGCATCCGCGTGTCCGACGGTATAGCCGAACAGGGCATCGTTCCAGATCGGATGGCCGGTCAGCCGTTTGGCATAAGGGTCGATCAGCAGTTTGTTGGGATTGAACCGGTGCCCTTCCTCGGGCTTGTAGGGGCCATGCATCCGGAACCCGTATTGCTGGCCGGGCCGCATGCCACGGACATAGCCGTGCCAGACATGGCCTTCGCGTTCGGGCAGGATCACCATACGGTTTTCCACACCCTTGTCGTCGAACAGGCACAGCGTGACGCGGGTCGCATGTTGCGAAAACACCGCGAAATTCACCCCGTCGCCATCAAATGTCGCCCCCAAAGGATTGGGCGATCCGGCCTCGATCAGCAGATTTTCTTTCATCGAACAGCACCGTTTAACAAACTGGCATAAAGCGCATGATAATCCTGCGCCGATGCATCCCAGCCAACTGGCTGCTGCATCGCGTTGCGCTGCAGACGCGCCCAGTCTTTCGGCCGCGCGTAAAGGTCACAAAGCCGCCCCAGCGCCGCGGATAAAGCATCGGATGCGACCGGATAAAACTGCCCCCCCGTGGCCACCCCCACGGCCCGCGCCGCGGGCGAGGCGTTGATGACCGTATCGGCCAGCCCACCGGTCAACGACACCAGCGGCACCGTGCCATAGCGCAGGCCATAAAGCTGCGTCAGCCCGCACGGTTCGAACCGCGACGGCACCAGAATGGCATCACCCCCCGCAATCATGCGATGCGACAGGGCTTCGTCGTAACCGATGCGCACAGCGATATTGTCGTCAGTCGCGGCACGCTGCAGCAAGGCCACCTCCAACGCGGGATCGCCGCTGCCCAGCAGCGCCAGTTGCCCGCCACGGTCCAACAGCGCAGGCAGGGCTTGCAACAGCAGATCAATCCCTTTCTGGTCCGTCAGCCGCGAGATCAGCACGCAAAGCGGGCCATCCGCAGCAGGCAGCCCGAATTCCGCGCGCAGGGCCTTTTTGTTGGCAGCCTTGCCCTTGGGCGTCGAAAACGGCTTGATTGCGGCATCGGTGGCAGGGTTCCAAATCGCGGTATCGATCCCATTCACGATCCCTGTCAGGTCCGCCTTGCGGTGGCGCAGCACACCTTCCATGCCCATGCCAAAGGCAGGCGTCAGCAATTCTTCGGCATAGGTCTGCGACACGGTGGTGATCTTGTCAGCGCCCATCAACCCGGCCTTGAGCGCGGAAATCTGCCCCCAGAATTCAAAATGATCCGGGGTAAACCGCCAAGGATCAAGCCGCAGCGCGGATAGCCGCGCCGCATCCACATTGCCATGAAAAGCGATATTGTGGATCGTGAACACAAAGGGCGTCTGACAGCCAAGTGCGGACAGATATTCCGGCACCAACCCCGCCTGCCAGTCATGGCCATGCACCAGATCCGCCTGCCACGCGCCCGCACCATGCTGCGCCAGATAGGCCGCAGCATAGGACAAAGCGGCAAAGCGTTCGGCGTTATCGGGCCAGTCGTGGCCTTCGGCATCCAGATAAATTCCGCCCGTACGGTCGTAAAGATGCGGCGCATCCACAACCAGCAAATCCAGCCCTGCCACCTGTGCTGCCAAGATCCGCGCAGGTCCACCAAAAAGATCGTCGATCTTTGCAATCACCTTGCCCTTGCCGATCTGGTCCATCACCGCGCGATAACCGGGCAAAACTGTGCGCATCTCACAGCCAAGCGGGGCCAGTGCCGTAGGCAGAGCACCTGCCACATCCGCCAGGCCGCCCGTCTTGACCAAAGGCGCGCATTCAGAGGTGACAGAAAGAATACGGATCACAGAGATTTGGCCCTTTCATTCAGCATGGCCTGCGTGATCAGCGTGACGCCGCGTTCGGACACGCGGAACCATTTTGCATCTTCCACAGGGTCTTCCCCGACGACAAGGCCTTCGGGGATGATCACACCGCTGTCAATCACCACCTTGCGCAGCCGTGCGGACCGATGCACCACAACTCTGGGCAGGACGACCGCATGGTCCAGCACGGCAAAGGAGTTGGTGTGCACATTGGTGAAAAGGCATGAATTGCGGACTTCGGTGCCGGCAATGATACATCCCCCCGACACCATGGATGAAATCGCCATGCCGCGCCGGTCACGTTCGTCATGGATGAATTTCGCGGGCGGCACGCTTTCGGAATAGGTCCAGATCGGCCAGCTTTTGTCCCACAGGTTCAGATCAGGGGTGAAATCGGTCAGATCGATATGGGCCTGCCAGAACGCATCCACCGTGCCCACGTCTTTCCAATAGGTCGGCGCACCGGCATCGCGCACGCAGCTGTCATCATAGCGATGCGCCATCGCCTTGCCGGATTTGACGATTTCAGGGATCAGGTCCTGCCCGAAATCATTGGACGAATTGGGGTCCGCTGCATCGCGCAGCAACAGGTCGCGCAGAAATTTCCAGTCAAAAACATAAATCCCCATCGACGCCAGTGCCTTGGTCGGGTCTTCGGG
>PUNR01000228.1 GCA_003551805.1 Loktanella sp. | reverse complement strand
CGTTGTCGATGAAACAAACCTGAACGAAGTGATGCTCACGGTCGGTGACCCGAACGAGGCTGTCAGATATTTCGCTAATGCCAGCGTCAATGCTCCTGACCGGATTGACCTGCAACGTGGGCTTGCCAAATCCTTGGTCCGCGCCGGTCGCACGACCGAGGCTGTGGCAGCATGGCAAACCGTGATCGCCCACCCGCAGGCGAATGACGAAGACCGTGTCGATCTGGCCGATGCCTATATTCGCGGCAATGAATGGGACAATGCCGCAGCGACGCTGAACGCAGTTCCGCCTACTTATGAAACGTTCCAGCGCTACCGCTTGGAAGCGATGGTCGCCGACAGCCGTCAGCAATGGTCAAAAGCGGACAGTTTTTATGAAACGGCAGTCGGTCTAACAACGCGGCCTGCGCCGGTCTACAACAACTGGGGCTTTTCCAAACTGACCCGTGGCGATTATCCGGCCGCCGAAAGGCTGTTCGCAGATGCGTTGCGGTTCAATCCGGGCATGTTTACCGCCAAGAACAATCTGGTTCTGGCCCGTGGTGCGCAGCGCAACTATGCGCTGCCGGTTGTGCCGATGACCCAAGTTGAACGCGCGCAATTGCTGCATACGATGGCCCTGACCGCGATCAAACAAAACGACATCACGATCGGCAAATCGCTTTTGAACGACGCGATCAACACCCATCCGCAGTATTTCGAACCTGCCGTGCGCGCCCTGCAGGCCCTTGAAAACAACGTGTCGAACTAAGTCATGGGGATGACGGCAACAGCGGCCTTGTGGTTTTTGCCTGCGGTGATCCCGATCGCGATCTATGTCGCGTGGAGCGATCTGCAAAGGATGAAAATTCCCAATATTGCAGTCTATGCCTTGGTCATCTGCTTTGCCGTGATCGGCTTGATCGCGCTACCCCTGCCGCAATACCTGTGGCACTGGAGCCATCTTGTGATCGTCCTGCTGGTGGGGATCATCCTGAATGCAGCTGGCGTCATGGGGGCTGGTGATGCGAAATTCATGGCCGCTGCAGCGCCTTTTGTGGCGGTTGCAGACCTGCAACTGGTGATGGCGCTGTTTGCCGCCTGCCTTTTGGCCGGATTTGTTACCCACCGGATCGTCAAATTCAGCCCCTTGCGCCAGTTGGTCCCACATTGGGAAAGCTGGACCAGCGGGAAGCGTTTTCCCATGGGTTTCCCTTTGGCGATGACGCTGGTGTTTTATCTGGGGCTCGCTGTATTTTTTGGTTAATTTCACGCCGCCACGAAAGTTTGTCCACGATTTGGCCATAATGGGCTGGCAGGTATAACAACAAGCGCCGCAATCAGGCGATCCTGACCGATGAGGCAGAAAAGATGAACGTTCAAGCGCCCAGCGTCATGGCCCCACCGCCGCCACGCAGTCTTGCTGCGATGTCGGTGCCTTTGCCGATGCTGCGTGATATTCTGATCAAGACCATGTTCCGGATGAACCTTGATCTTGTATCACAGATCAGCCGTGCCATCTGCCTGCCTGTGTCAGTCACGCAAGAGCTGGTCGACATGACCCGCAGCCAAACCCTGATCGAGGCGACAGGCACGCTGAACGCCAATAACGGCAACGAAATGGGGTACAGGCTGACAGATTCCGGACGTGCCCGTGCGCTGGATGCGCTAAGCCAGTCGGAATACTATGGCCCTGTTCCTGTCCCGCTTGCCGTTTATGCCGAACAGATCAAACGCCAGTCGATCCGCAATACCCAACTGACACGCGACCGGCTTGAATCCGCGATGGGCCATCTGGTGCTGCCACCTGATCTGCTGTCCAATCTGGGTCCAGCCGTCAGCGCAGGCAGGTCGATCCTGATGTACGGCCCACCCGGAAACGGGAAATCGTCTATCTCGAACGGGATCAGGGACGCGCTGGACGACAAGATATTTGTCCCCCGTGCGATCGAATATTCAGGACAGGTTATCACCGTTTATGACCCGATCATCCATACATCTGCCGAGGATGATGTGGACGACCCCAACAGCCTGCGCCGCACATCCGGGCGCTATGACACACGCTATGTGCGCTGCCAGCGGCCCACGGTGATTACGGGTGGCGAATTGTCACTGTCGATGCTTGATCTGGTCTATAACCCTGTGGCGCGGACCTATCAGGCCCCGTTGCAACTTAAGGCGACGGGTGGCATTTTTATCGTCGATGACCTTGGCAGGCAGGCCGAGCCGCCGCAAAGCCTTGTGAACCGCTGGATTGTTCCGCTGGAAGAAAACAAGGATATCCTTGCGCTGCAATCGGGTGAAAAGTTCGAGGTTCCGTTTGATACGCTTGTCGTGTTCTCAACCAACTTTCACCCCAACAAGATCTTCGATACTGCCGCATTGCGCCGGATCTTCTACAAGATCAAAATTGACGGCCCCAGTCAGGAAGATTTCCTGAAAATCTTTGCCATGGTCGCACGCAAACGCAAAATGCCGCTGGACGAGGCCGCCTTGGTCCATCTGCTGAACGTGCGCTACCCCGAGATCGACAATGTCTATGCCAATTACCAGCCGATCTTTCTGATCGACCAGATGATTGCCATTTGCGAATTTGAAGGTATCCCCTATCAGATGTCCCCCGCCCTGATCGACCGCGCGTGGAACAACATGTTTGTCAAAGACGAAGCGATCCAGCGTTAGACCTGTCCGGTGATTGCATTCCACCGCGCGGCCCCTAGGTAGACAGGGAACGCAGGATCGCAGGAATAACATGCCAGACACACAACAGCCCGCGCGTGACCTGCCGCCGGTCTTTCGCGACTGGTTTGACACACGCGGCTGGTCGATACATCCGCACCAACAGGCCATGCTTGATCGTGCGGCAGATCCTGCCCTGTTGCTGATCGCGCCCACCGGTGGTGGCAAGACCCTCGCAGGCTTTCTGCCCAGCCTTGCCGAACTGGCGGATGGTATGCATCAGGGGCTACACACGCTGTATGTTTCACCGCTCAAGGCGCTGGCGGCAGATATCAAGCGCAATCTGCGCAGGCCCGTCGATGACATGGCCCTGCCGATCCGGATCGAGGATCGCACAGGCGACACATCCTACACCCAGAAACGCCGTCAACGCGCAGACCCGCCACATATCTTGCTAACCACGCCGGAATCGCTCGCCCTGCTGGTCAGTTACGAGGATGCACCACGGATGTTTGCGGGCCTGCAACGCGTCATCGTGGATGAAATCCACGCTTTGGCCGAAAGCAAGCGGGGCGACCAGTTGATGCTGGCGCTGAGCCGCCTGCAAACGCTGGCCCCTGGTCTGCGCCGTGTCGGT
>PUNR01000041.1 GCA_003551805.1 Loktanella sp. | reverse complement strand
CCGACCGCGCCGATGTGGTGCACACGCGCGGCAGCACGCGCCGCAGCGACCGACATATTGGCCCCTTTGCCACCCAGAAACACCTGCCGCCCTGTCGTGCCCAGTGTTTCACCGGGGCCGGGAATATGCGGCACGGCATAGACGAAATCCGCATTGATCGACCCAAGATTCCAGATTGCCATCAGTCGATCCCGCAAGCGGCGATCACCGCCATGTTCAGGATATCGTTCACGGTAGATACGGTCGAACAGATCTGCACCGATTTACCGACGCCCGACAGGATCGGGCCGATCACGGTGGCCCCTGCCATTTCCTGCATCAGTTTCACGGAAATCGACGCGGAATGGCGGGCAGGTACGACGAGCACGTTGGCCGGCCCGGTCAGGCGAGAAAACGGATAGTTTTCCTGTGCTTTAGGGTTTAGGGCGACATCGACGGTCATCTCGCCCTCGTATTCGAAATCGACACGGCGGGAATCCAGCACTTTGGGCGCTTTGTGCATCTTTTCGGCGCGTTCCGACACCGGATAGCCGAAGGTCGAGAATGACAGGAAGGCCACACGCGGCTCCAGACCAAGCGCACGCGCCACGGATGCGCCGCGTTCCGCAATATCGGCCAGATCGTTCTCGTCCGGCCATTCATGGACCAAAGTATCGGTAATCAGGACGATGCGCCCCTTGTTCAGGACGGCAGTTACACCAACCGCACCGTCATGCGGTTGGGCATCAAAGACATGGTTCAGCATTTCCAGCACATGCGCAGATTTGCGGGTGACGCCTGTGACCATCCCGTCACCATGCCCGTGCGCCAGCATCAAGGCCGCGAAAACATGACGGTCACGCGCGGCAAGGCGGTGGACGTCATGCGCGTCAAAACCTTTTCGCTGCAAACGCTGGTAAAGAAACGCCTTGTAGGTTTCCAGATGCGGGGTGTTGGCGGCGTTGACGACTTCGATCTCGTCCACCGCTTCGGCGAGGCCCTCGGCGGTCAGCTTGGCGCGGACGTCATCAGAACGCCCCACAACCAAGGCTTTGCCCATCCCTGCACGCTGATACAACACGGCGGCACGCAACACGCGGGGATCGTCGCCTTCGGCAAAGATCACGGTGGATTGCGCCTGCCGCGCACGCGCGTTCAGGCTGCGCAGGATCGACGCGGTCGGGTCCATGCGGGACTTCAACGATGCCTCGTAAGCGTCCATATCGACGATAGGCCGCCGCGCGACGCCTGTTTTCATGCCAGCACGCGCAACAGCGGTCGGGATGCGGTGGATCAGGCGGGGGTCAAACGGCGTGGGGATGATGTAATCGCGGCCAAAGGACAGTTTCTTGCCATAGGCCATGGCGACCTCGTCCGGCACATCTTCGCGCGCGAGTGCGGCCAAGGCTTCGGCGCAGGCGATCTTCATTTCGTCGTTGATGGCGCGGGCGTGGATATCCAGCGCGCCACGGAACAGATAGGGGAAGCCAAGGACGTTGTTGACCTGATTGGGATAATCGCTGCGGCCTGTGGCGACGATGGCGTCAGGGCGGACGGCGTGCGCCTCTTCGGGCGTAATCTCGGGATCGGGGTTTGCCATGGCGAAGATCACGGGATTGGGGGCCATGCTGATGACCATATCCTGCGTGACAGCCCCTTTGGCGCTGACGCCAAGGAATACATCGGCGTCCTTCATCGCATCGGCAAGGGTGCGGGCATCGGTCGCCACTGCATGGGCCGATTTCCACTGGTTCATGCCTTCGGTGCGGCCTTGGTAGATCACGCCCTTGGTGTCGGCCATGATGCAGTTGTTATGCTTGGCACCCATGGATTTGAGCAGTTCAAGGCAAGCGATCCCCGCCGCCCCCGCGCCGTTCAGCACGATTTTGACATCCTCGATCTTTTTGCCGGACAGATGCAGCGCGTTCAAAAGGCCCGCGGCGCAGATCACGGCGGTGCCGTGCTGGTCGTCGTGGAACACCGGAATGTCCATTTCTTCCTTGAGGCGCTGTTCGATGATGAAACATTCAGGCGCCTTGATATCTTCCAGATTGATCCCGCCAAAGGTGGGGCCCATCAAACGCACGGCGTTGCAAAAAGCGTCGGGGTCTTCGGTGTCCAGTTCGATATCGATGGAATTGACGTCGGCGAACCGTTTGAACAGGACCGACTTTCCCTCCATCACGGGCTTGGACGCCAGCGCGCCCAGATTGCCAAGACCCAACACAGCGGTCCCGTTGGAGATGACGGCGACAAGATTACCCTTGTTTGTATAATCATAGGCGGCGGCGGGGTTGGCAAAGATTTCTTCACAAGGGATCGCCACGCCGGGGGAATAGGCCAGCGACAGGTCGCGCTGGGTGGTCATCGGCACGGTGGCCTGAATTTCCCATTTGCCCGGGCTGGGCTGCATGTGGAATTGCAGCGCATCTTCGCGGGTCAGTTTGTTCTTGGCCATGTGGTCCCCCCTTTGTGCGCCATTCATAACGGGTTCTCGCCAGCAGCCGCAACGGATACATTTGTGGGGTTTCGCGGCTTTCGTCCGCTGGATAGGGTGCACCTGATGTTTCCGGGGGTCCTATGTCTGCCACAACCACACCAATGATGACCCAATATCTGGAGCTGAAAGCCCAGCACCCTGACGCCCTGCTGTTTTACCGCATGGGCGATTTCTACGAGATGTTTTTCGACGATGCCGTTGCTGCGGCCGAGGCGCTGGATATCGCCCTGACAAAGCGCGGTCAGCATGACGACAAAGACATACCGATGTGCGGTGTCCCACATCACGCAGCCGAAGGATATTTTCTGACGCTGATACGCAAGGGGTTTCGCGTTGCGGTCTGCGAACAGATGGAAAGCCCCGCCGAGGCCAAGAAACGCGGCTATAAGTCCGTGGTCCGGCGCGAGGTCGTACGCCTTGTCACCCCCGGCACATTGACCGAGGATTCATTGCTGGACGCGCGGCGGCATAACTTTCTGGCGGCGTTTCACGTCGTGCGCGATCAAGGGGCGCTGGCGTGGGTCGATATCTCGACCGGGGCGTTTCATGTGATGCCGTGCGCGGGGGCGAAATTGGGGCCGGAACTGGCACGGCTGACCCCGCGCGAAGTGATCGTGGTGGACAGCGCGCAAGGCGATTGGTCAGCGTTAGTGTCTGAATCAGGTGCCGTACTGACGACGTTGGGCGCCGCTGCCTTTGACAGCACGGCAGGCGAAAAACGGCTGTGCGGGTTGTTCAAGGTCGGATCTTTGGACGCTTTCGGCAGTTTTGACCGTGCCGAGATTGCCGCGATGTCAGCCGTCGCCGAATACCTCGAAAT
>PUNR01000125.1 GCA_003551805.1 Loktanella sp. | reverse complement strand
CAGGCCCGGCTGGGTTGCGCCGAACACATCCGCCGTCTCGCGCTGGTCAAAAGCCCCGCCTACCATCAATGGCGCACCCGATGTGATCGGGCCACCGATGGTCGGCACGGGCTTTGCAGGGTCAAAGACAAAAGACTTACTGCCAAGATCAGCGGGCGGCGTTGTCGTCAAAGTGCCGTCACCTGCCAGATACATCTTGGTTGGCGTCGTATCTTCTGGCGGCCAGCGTTCTGCCATATGCCACGCGCCGCCATGGAACATGCGGCCGTCGTCCGTGCGATGCCCGCCGCCCCCACCCATCACAAAATAGCGTACCCGTGGCGCAACAGGCATATCTGCCCCCATCAAGTGACGGCGGAAAGTGTCTATCCTGAATTGCACAAAATCCTGACCTGTCCCGGCCTCGAACGTGCAAGCCTCGCCAAAATCCACGTCGCCGGCATAGGTGCGCGACCGGTTGCCATGCGTCCAAGGCCCAAGGATCAGCGCGGTGTCATGGCCATGCTTGCGCAAACCGGCAAAGTTTTCCACCGCCGTGACCGCATAGGGATCATACCAGCCAGAGATATGCACGCTGGGCACGCGGCGCATAGTATGGTGCCAGCCAGCCGCATAAAGCGCGGGGATCTTCCAATAATCGTCAAAAGTACCGTTGGTCCATTGCTCGAACAGGAATCGTTCATAATCGGGGATCGGCGTCAGGGGTGATTGCCCTTCGGTCCAAGGCAGCCGCTGCATCCAATCGCGCAGATCGGTCGCTTCTAACGCAGCTTTCGCGACGAGATCAGCAGCAGCGGCACGGGATCGCACGGCATGGCGAAACGCCCATGTGACCTGCTTTAACTCCAGCGCGCCACCAAAGCGGATGCCGCCCTGATAGGCATTTGAAAACCCGCCACAATCGCAGATCATCGCGGTCAATGCGGGCGGGTTCAGACAGGCCGCCGCCATCTGCGTATGTGCGGAATAGGACATGCCCATCGTGGCGACCTGCCCGTCACACCATTTCTGCTGCGCGATCCAACCGATCGTATCGAACCCATCTTCTGCCTCGCCCCGATATTTGGTGAACCGGCCTTCGGACTCGTAGCGCCCGCGACAATCCTGAAAAACCACGACAAAGCCCGCATCGGTAAAGAACCGCGCGAGTTCTTCGCGGCCAAAAACATCTGGGTGGTCGAGGGAATATTCATTCACCCGCGCCTCGCGTTTGTCGTATGGTGTGCGTTCCAGTACGACGGGCCACGGTCCATGGCCCTCCTTTTGAGGAAAAAACACATCCGTCGCCAGCCGGACACCATCGCGCATCGGCACCATGATGTCCCGAAGCGCGTCATCATCGGGTTTGCGGCTGGCGACAGACATCAGGTTTACCGCTGGCGCAGATTGGTGATCAGTGACCGCCCATCGGGGCTTGGGACAAAGTCGATTTCGCCCCGCACTGCCCAGTTGTTGCCTTCCCAATAAAGCGGGATCAGGGCGAAATCTTCGGCAGCGATAGCAGCCGCTTCCTGCAAAGCGGCTTCGCGTTCGTCATCTTCGAAAGCGTCGAATGCCTGGTCAAGTGCCGCATCAAAGGCTTCGCTGGAATAGTTGAAACGGTTATTCGACCCCCAGCCACGATCCTCGTCCGCGGTGCCGAGCACGTTGCGCAACGCGAGCGAGCTTTCGCCCGTCGTAATCCCGAAAGCGACCATGAAGGCAGAGAATTCACGCGCTGTCGCCTGCCCGAAATAAACGTTCGCGGGCACATTCTCGACATCAATATCCAGCCCGATCTGCGACCACATCTGCCCCACAGCGAGCAATACATCGGTGTCGTTGACATAGCGTCCGGCAGGGCCGTGGATCGTCATTGCCCAACCGTCGCCATAGCCTGCTTCCTCCAGCAACGCGCGGGCACGTTCGGGGTCATAATCCGGCTGCGGAATATCGGGGTTGTGGCCGAAAATCCCTTCAGGCGCGAATTGGTTCGCGGGTGCGCCGGACTGGAACTGGATACGGTCAATGATCGCTTCGCGGTTGACGGCAAGGCTCAGCGCTTCGCGTACGCGGACGTCCAGAAACGGATTACCGACAGACGGGTCGATCATCACTGTCGTTTCTTCCAACTGATCGAGGCCCATGTAGACCATCCGCGCCGAGGGTGCGGCGACGACATCGATGCCGTTCATTTCGCGCAGGCGGTCAAGGTCGTTCGGCGGTACGGCGTCGATGAAATCCACCTCACCAGCTTGCAGCGACGCGACGCGGCTGGCGGAGTTTTCCAGAAAGCGGATGTTTACGTCCTCAAAATCCGGCGCATTACCCCAGTAGTCGGGGTTGCGTTCCAGCACCAGATTTTCGCCGGGGCTGTAGCTGACCTGCCGGTAAGGGCCGGTGCCAATGGCGGCGGTGCCACGGTCAAAATCGGCGCTTTCAGCGTCAGCGACGTTTTGCGAGACGATATAGATCGTGGATAGATCGGTCGGCAGACCCGGCGCAGGGGCGGATGTCGTGATGACCAGTGTGTAATCGTCCACCGCTTCTGCGCTTTCAATCGCGGCCAATCGCTGGGTGAACGGGGCCGGGCTGTTGGGGACTTCGGGGATGCGGTCAAAGGTGAACACCGCATCGGCGGCAGTGAACGTGCTGCCGTCATGGAAAGTCACACCTTCGCGCAGGGTGAAGGTCCATGTCAGGCGATCTTCGGACACTTCCCATTCGGTGGCCAGACCGGGAGCGAAATTGCCGTCCTCGTCAATATGGATCAGGCGGTCATAAAGCACCGCCGCGACCTGCTGGTTCTGGCCCGTCGTCGCGAAATGCGGGTCCATTGACGATGGTGCGGCAGCCAGACCTGCAGTGATACTTTGCGCCCCAGCAGTGCCTGCCATCAATGCGACGACGGCTGTTGCGCCCAGAAATTTTGATAGATGTGTCATGTTTCGATATCTCCGTGGTGTGGGCCTGCCACCTTGTGACAAGCGACTGTGCGCCCCGGCGCGACCTGCCGCAAAGCAGGCCGTATGGCGCGGCATTCCCCATCAGCCAACGGACAACGGGGATGAAAATGGCAACCCGACGGCGGGTTGAGGGGTGAGGGGATCTCGCCCTTGATCGGCTGAAACCGGCGTTTGCCCTTGGTCAGGCGCGGCACCTCATCCAGCAAAGCGCGGGAATAGGGGTGTAGGGGATTGGCAAAAAGATCCTCGGTCGCGGCAGATTCCACCACGCGGCCCAGATACATGATGAACACGCGGTCGGCGATGTGCTCCACCACGCCCAGATCGTGGCTGATGAACAGATAGGCCAGCCCCAGATCGCGGCGCAGGTCCAT
>PUNR01000112.1 GCA_003551805.1 Loktanella sp. | reverse complement strand
GAGGTTTTCCCAGAAATGCCAGCTTTCTGGCCAGCTGAACTCCAGACGGTTCGCCGCGCGCCGGTCCTTGACCGCCTGAAACAGGATGAAAATGAATGGTGTGACAAAGACGGCCAGAAAGGCTGTCATGGTCAGTACCCCCGCCGCGATCCGGCGGCGCTGGCGTGATTTGGCGATATCGCGGTTCATGCTTCCACCTCGCGGCGGTTGAACCACCATGTCATCGGCAAGACGATCAGCGCGATCAGGATGAACAGGACAACATTGCCTGCCGTTGCCAGACCGTAGAAGCCCGCCTGATATTGTTTGTAGATCATCGATGCCACCACGTCAGAGGCAAAACCGGGACCACCCCCCGTCATCGCCCATATCAATTCGAAATAACGCAGGCCCGAAATCAGCGACAAGGTCACGACTGTGATTGTTGCAGGCCAGACCAATGGCAGAGTGATACGCCAGAATTGCTGTACCTTTGTTGCGCCATCAATGCGGCTCGCCTCGTAATAATCCTGCGGGATCGACACAACACCGGCCATGTAAATAACAGTCGCTAACCCCACGCCTTTCCAGATATCGACAAAAGCAACAGACAACAGCGCCAACGACGGATCGGTTAACCAACCCGGCCCGATGATGCCAAAGGCATTTTCAAGGGCGACATTGATCGCGCCGCGTGTCGGATGCATCAATGCAGTAAAGGCGATACCCACGCCGATGGTTGATACCATGACAGGGAAAAACACGATCGTCCGCAAGGCCCCGCGCCAGATAATCGGTGACACCAGCAGTACCGCCAGCAACAGGCCCAGCACGGTTTTCAGCCCCGATGTGACCACAGCATAGATGATCGTGTTCAGAATGGATTTCACCAGAAAGGGCTCAGAGAAAAACTGCCGGAAATTTGCCAGCCCGATGAATTCGGCAGTGAACAGATCCCACCGCGTCAGGCTGAACCACAAAGAGGCGATGTTGGGTACGAGAAACAACGTGCCATAGATGATGGCTGCAGGCAGAAAAAACCACGTCGGATAAGGGCTGCGCCGTTTGCGTTTCTGTTGCATCAAAGCCTCCTAAAGATTGCGCTGGCCCGGTGAGGGAGACACCGGACCAGCGCGACAAGGTCAGTTCCAGCCGGGCAAGCCCAACTGCTGCGCTTGTTTTTCCACATCCTGATCATACAGCGCCGCCGCATCCGCGGCAGAGCGTATCCCGGTGCCGACTTCGACCAGGAAATGTTCCAGATTTGGCCCTTTAACCGGCGAGAGGAATTCCAGTGCCGGGGCTGTCCCGCCTTCGGTTTCAAAATAGGGCATCATATCTGCCACAGCCTGCGGGATATCATCGGGCAATTCGCAGCCTGAGACCAGATAGGGGCCCGTCACGCCCACTGCTTCAGTGATGATGTCGCAGGCCTCGGGTGTGGCCAGCCAGTTTACGAAATCCGTTGCGATTTCAGGGTGTTGGGTGGTGGCGGCGACATAGACTGCATCCAGCATCCATGTCGTCAGACCGTTGGGTTCAGCCTCTGTACCGGGGATCGCAAAGAAACCCAGATTGGGCAGATCATCGGGCAGGTTCGTCGCGACCTGACCGATAGCAAAGGTCAGCATCGGATAATGCGCGCCTTCGCCGGTGGCGACCATTTCCATCCCGTCTTCGAATGTTGCGGCACCGAAATCACGGTTCAGAAGACCCAGATCATGCACTTGCTGCGCCATTTCAAACCCGCGCATCGCCGCGGGGCTGGTGGCATATTTCGCGTCATTGGCGGTATAGCGTTCGGCAAAATCAGGTTCCGCCGCCAGCACGTTGAAAAAATCGCCTAGGACAAAAAGCTGGCTGGTCCATGTGGACCCATATGTCTGGATCACGCCGGTATAGCCTGCCTCTTGTGCAGCTTGGGCATTGGCGATGAAATCGTCCCAAGTCAGCGGCACCGACAGGCCCAGTTCGTCATAGATGGCGCGATTATAGAAAATCCCGCCCCCCATCGCGGCACGGAACGGCACACCGTAGAAATTGCCATCTGCATCGGACACGACGGTCTTGAAGCTGTCCAGAACATTGCCCGCATTCGGAATATCGTTCAGTGGCAGCAGCGTATTGGTCGGGTTCAGCGCCTGAAACAGTGATCCAGTGTTATAGCCAAAGATATCGGCCATTTCCTGTGTTGCCAGACGAGTCTTGACCACGTTATCGCCCGCCCCGCCACCGGGTCGGATTTCAATGTCGAAACTGACACCGTCGTTGGCGGCGCTGTAGGCGGCGGTCAGGGCTTCCATCATCGCGGCACTTTCGGGGGCCTCGTCGATTAGCACGCTGAGTGTCTGGCTGCTGGCCCCTCCGGCCAAAAGCGCGATGGTGCTGGCGGTGGCCAGAATTCGCAGGTTAGTCATGTTGTCCTCCTCCATGGACGTTGCAGTCGTGCAGGACGCTGTCCTGCGGTCGTTCACGCCGCGTCAAAGCCAATAATATGTCTACCGGCTGTGAGCGTCATGGTTCCGTGATGGGGCGCGTCATTCAGGGTGATGTTGTAGCGCCCTTTCGTGATGAATGTCGCCGTGCAGCCTTCAGGCAGGTTTACGTCATAGCGGACGCGGCCATCCGAAATCTCCCATGCGGCGGCGATGTCTCCCTTGATACTGGTGTGGCTGGCGCTGACCGGTGCAAGCTCTGGCAGGACAACAGGATCAAGCACCAGGCCCTCAAAACCCGGTCTGTCGGGGTCAAGCCCAAGACCGGCCACGGATTCCATCAGCCATTGGCAGACAGCGCCATAGGCATAATGGTTATAGCTGTTCATATCAGGATCATAGATCGATCCGTCCGGCGCCAGAGCGTCCCAACGTTCCCAGATAGAGGTAGCGCCCATCTTGACCTGATAAAGCCAGCCTGGCACCTCTTCGTTCAGGAAAACCTTGGCGGCCAGATCATGCATCCCCAGCTTGGTCAGCGCCGGCAACAGCGCCGGTGTCCCGATAAACCCGGTTCCGATCAGATAGCCTGCATCCTCGACCACGCGTTGAAAATGCCCCTTGGCCGCATCGAATTGCGCAGCAGGTACAAGGTCATAGAGGAACGCCAGCGCATAGGATGTCTGGTCATTATGTGCGAGCCTGCCGGATGCGGTAATGAATTCATGTTCAAAGGCGGCGCGGATTTTCGCCGCTCGTTCCGTCATCGCGGCGGCGATATCGTCCTGACCGACAAGGGCGGCAATCCGCGCCGTCAGATCGGTCGAGATGAAATGATAAAGTGTAGCCGCGCAATCGTCGCCGATGGTCGGGCGCGGTTTGCGATTGTCGCCCACCGGCTGCAG
>PUNR01000225.1 GCA_003551805.1 Loktanella sp. | reverse complement strand
GTTTGTCGCGGGCTTTATCGGGTCGCCCGCGATGAATTTCATCCCCGCCAAAGTTATCGGACAGGCCGAGGGCCGCTTGATAGTCCGGCCCGACGGCGAAGACGATGTCACGCTAGAGGCCAAGACCACCGGCGCGGGTCTGGCGGACGGAACGCCAGTGACAATTGGCATCCGGCCCGAATGCCTGCACCCCGCCGAAACCGGCCTGTCTGCCAAGGTCGAGATGTCCGAGGAACTGGGGGGCGTATCTTATTTGCATACACGACTGGCTGGCGGACGCCCGATGGTCGTGGAACGTCGCGGCATTCGCGAAATGCTGGAAGGGCGGACCATCCACCTGACAGCCAACCCCGCGGATATAATGGTGTTCGATCCTGACGGACGACGCCAGCGCTGAACCTGTCTGCCTGCGGCAGGTGCCGCTGGCGGACCTATCAGGATTTAATGGGAGGAAGACATGAACAGATTGACTTCAATGTTGGCAGCAACCGCCATTTCGTTGGTGGCTATGCCGGCGGTGGCGCAGACCGAAATCACTTGGTGGGATTTCCTGGGGGGTGGTGACGGTGTCCGGATGCGGGCGATGATCGACCAGTTCAACGCAGAACACCCCGATATCAACATCAGCCCGACAACTTCGGAATGGGGGGTCCCGTTCTATACCCGCGTGCGGACATCGGCCGCAGTTGGTCAAGGCCCTGATATCATGACATATCACCTGTCGCGCCTGCCGCTTGCCTTGCAAGAAGGTGTGCTGACCGAAATCACCGATGCCGATCTGGAAGCTGCCGGTCTGGATATCGGCGACTTTTTCGAGGCGGCGGTTGACGCGGCCTCTGACGCTGATGGGGCGCTTTACGCGGTGCCCTTCGATATCCATTCTATCGTGCTTTACTACAACAAAAGCTATCTCGAGGGCACAGAGTTTCTGGATGACAACGGCATCCTTGTCGGTATCGACAGCCTAGAGGATTTTGAACGCGCCGTAGCCCATACCATCGAACAAGGTTCGCGCGCACCGATTTCCTATCAGACTGGCGGGCCGGGCGGCATCTGGCGTGTGTTCTATACGCTATTCGGCCAGCAGGGCGGTGAGTTCATCGTCGATGGCGAGGTTCTGCCGGGCGACAACGCCGACAAAGCCCTGCGTGCCATCGAAGTCATGGCCAGTTGGGGCGAACAGGGCTGGCAGCCTGAACAGGCGGAATATCCTGCCTCGGTCGCCCTTTTCACTTCCGGCCAATCGGCATTTCATCTGAACGGTGTCTGGGAAGTGCCGACGCTGAATGATCTGGCGAACGACGGGTCGCTTGGCTTTGAATGGGGTGCCGTGCAGGTGCCGCAGATGATGGACGAACCTGCCACTTGGGCGGACAGCCACGCTTTTGCTATTCCGATCCAAGGCAGTCAGGACATGGACCCAGAACGTCGTGAAGCGGTGATGACCGTGATCGGCTGGATGCAGCGCAATGCCATTGCCTGGGCCGATGCAGGCCATATCCCCGCCTATCGTCCGGTCGCGGAAAGCGATGAATATCAGGCGATGGAACCGAATGCGACCTACGCCAGCCTTGCCGATACCGCCTTCTTTGATCCGCGTTCCGAAATCGCGGGTGTGGCGTCGCCGGTTTATGACGCGGCTGTCAACGTGATCGGACCTGCGATGCATGGTTTCATGTCGCCGCAAGACGCCGTGGCGCAGATGCAGATGGAACTTCAGGGGCTGATCCGCTGATCTGACCAACCCAAATTTCCCGCGCGGCAGGATCGTCGCGCGGGACCTTTCGAACACAAGGGAAATAGCCGTGGCAATGCGTGGAAAAAACCGTCTTAGGCACAATCTGATCGCCTTCAGTTTGATCGCGCCATTTCTGGCGATTTTTGTGCTGGTGTTCCTGTATCCGACGTTCAAGGTAATCCAGCTTAGCTTTACCAATGCGCCGCTGATCGGGGATGGCGAATGGGTCGGGCTGGACAATTTCCGCCGCCTGTTTGCAGACCGGCTGTTTTATACGTCACTTTACAACAACATCTATTTCGTTGTCCTGACAGTCGTGCCGACGACGGCAATCGCGCTTGGCATCGCGCTGATGGTAAACCGGCTGAAAGGCCGGATTCAGGCGCTGGTGCTGGCGACGTTCTTTCTGCCGTATATCTTGCCCGTTTCCGTCGTGACCGAGGTCTGGTCGTGGATGCTGGATGTGCAGTTCGGCGTGGTGCAGCCGCTGATCGAGGCGGTTATCGGCCGCCCGATGCCGGTGTTCCGCAACCCGCAATGGGTGATGCCGACTATCGCGGTTGTGACGATCTGGTGGACCAACGGGTTCAACGTTTTGTTGTTCATCGCCGGTCTGCGCAATATCCCCAAGGAATTATACGAGGCCGCGGCCCTTGACGGTGCCACGCCGCGCCAGCGTTTCATGCGGGTGACATGGCCCTTGCTCTGGCCGGTGACAACGCTGGTGCTGACGCTGCAACTGATCCTGCAACTGAAAATCTTTGACCAGATCTATCTGCTAAGCCAGGGCGGGCCGTTCAACCAATCCTATGTCCTGCTGCTGATGGTCTATCGCGAGGCGTTCCAGCTAAATCAGGGTGGCTATGCCTCTGCGGTGGCGCTGGTGCTGTTTGTCATGATTATGGTGGTGTCGGTCCTGCAATTCCAACTCCTTCGGATCGGAGGTCGCAAATGATCACGACGCGCAGATTTGAAAACCTGACCCTGTCCACCATCACCCTGACAGCGGCGGCGATATGGGTCTTTCCGCTTTACTGGGCGATTGTCACATCGCTGCGGTCGGAATCGCGGGTGGTCAGCTCGGGGGCCGGTCTGATACCGGATGAATTCAACCTGAACAGCTATATCGACGCGATCTTCAACACCCGCCTGCTGACATGGTATTGGAATTCTATTGGGACCGCGCTGATCATTACAGTGGTCACGATCATCACCAGCATGATGTGCGCCTATGCGATTTCGCAGATGCGGTTTCCGGGGCGCAAGCTGCTTTACTGGGTTGTACTGGCCAGTTTCATGATCCCCGCGCAGGCGCTGGTCGTGTCGCAATTCATCTTGATGAACGATCTGGGGCTGATCAACACATGGGGCGGGATCATCCTGCCGCAGTTGATCGGGCCGGTGGTGATTATCGTCTACAAGCAGTTCTTTGACGCCGTGCCGCGCGAATTGCGCGAAGCGGTGCTGCTGGATGGTGGCGGCGAATATACGCTGTTGTTCAAGGTCTATCTGCCGCTGAACTGGGGCATTACGGCGGCTTTGGCGATCATCACCTTTATCGGCGCATGGAATGCGTTTTTCTGGCCGT
>PUNR01000093.1 GCA_003551805.1 Loktanella sp. | reverse complement strand
TCATACCACGCGCGATTGTCGTCGGTCTTGGCAGGTTCGATCACCGGCCAAAGATCAACGCGCCCCGGCATTTGATCCTTGAAGGCGATATGGTTCAGCGCATCATCCATGCCCGCCGCCTGTTCGCCGGTAAAGGTGGCATCGACCACTGACAATATCGCCTGCGACGACCGGAAAGAATGGTCAAGCGACGTGACCTCGAACCTTTTACCTATAGCGTCATGCGCCGCACGGAAATGCGCCTGCATCTTGTCAAAGGCGGCAGGGTCCGCGCCTTGGAATGAATAGATGGATTGCTTCTTGTCGCCCACGACAAACACAGTGCGTTCGCGGTTGGGCCGCGATCCGGCACCGGTGGCAAATTCCTGCGTCAGGGTTTCGACGACATCCCATTGCGCGGGGCTGGTATCTTGCGCTTCGTCGACCAGCACATGATCGATCCCGCCATCAAGCCGGAACAACACCCATTGCGCGACCGCAGTATCCGTCAAAAGCGCACGCGCCTTGTTGATCAGATCGTCAAAATCGAGCGCCCCCATCGCCAGTTTGCGCGCCTCATAGGCAGGCACAAAGGCGCGGCCAAAAGCATACAGCGCGCAGGTCCGGTCATAGGCATCCATGGCAAACAGATGCTGTTTGGCAGCAGCGACACGGTCCATCCACGCATGGACGGATTCTGCGATGGGGGCCATCGCCTCGACCGCTTTGGCGTGGTTGCTTTGCGGGAAATTGCGGGATTTTGATGTGTTGTCCGCGTAAAGCAAGCGTTTAAAAAGCGTCTCTAACACAGGCCAATCAGGGTTTTTCAGGTTAAGCGCCAGCAATTCGCGCGACAGGTTTTTGTAAGTTGCGGCCTGGCTTGCGAAAAGCTCTGCCATCTCCCGTGCGATCTCGGGTTCCTCGCCGGTGAAGGCGATAGCAAAGGCATCGTCACGCCTCGGATTAGGGTCAAGGCCCAAGGTTGCAGCGATAGCTTTGTGATCCTTTTGCCGCAAAAAAGCATCCTTGTGGCGCGTGACCTCGGCAGTCAGTTTGCCCAGATCGTCGCCAGTGAAGTGATGCAGCATCTGATGCACAACCGCCGCCTGATCCCCCTGCACCAACTGATCCATCACTTCGGCGCGCAGCAATTGCGCGGCGCGATCCTCCATCTCGCGGAACTGGGGGCTGACGCCTGCCTCCAGTGGAAAGCGGCGCAGGATACTGGCGCAGAAGGAATGGATCGTCTGGATTTTCAGACCACCGGGCGTTTCGATTGCGCGGGCAAACAAGGTGCGTGCTGCGCGCAACTGGTCTGCGTCAATCACCCGGTCCACACCAAGCTGGCGCAGGTCGGCGCGCAGGGCATCGTCCTGCATCATCGCCCATGCGCCAAGGCGCTTGAACAGGCGGTTCTGCATCTCGGCGGCGGCGGCTTTGGTATAGGTCAGGCACAGGATATTCTGCGGCGACACATCCTCTAGCAGCAACCGCGCCACGCGGTCGGTCAGCACGCGGGTCTTGCCTGATCCGGCATTCGCTGCCAGCCAGGTCGAAGCTTGCGGATCGGCGGCATCGACCTGCCGTTGGGTGGCGGCGTCGCGGATCATGTCAGTACCTGCGGTTCCGGCAGATCGCTGGTGTCCCATTCGCCAAAGCGCGACAGGTGGTCATAGCTGCCTGCGTCGGTCTTGGAAAACAGCGCATAGCGCGCGGTATAGCCGCTGTCGGGCAGGCGCCAGTGATGCAAAAGCGCCTCTAACTCGGCTAGGGTCACGTCGGTGGGGCTGTCTTTCATCGGGGCCTGCATAGTTTTTGCATCCGGTTTGATGCTGACAAACAGCGCATCATCGACATGGACCGGACCGATTTCAGCAAATGCGCCACGTTCGACCATCGCCACCTCAAGCAGCAATTGCTTGTCGAACTTTTCCTGCTGCGGTTTGCTGGGCAGGGTGCCGGTTTTGTAATCGTAAAGCAGCGCAGTGCCGTTTGGCGTCAGGTCGATCCGGTCGGCCTTGCAGGTCAGGGTCACAGCGACTTGCGGCAGGTCCAGCTTGCCTTTCTGCTCTACTAACCGGCTATCAGACAACGCATGCCGCGCCACCTCTGCCGTGCAAAAGGCACCGGCGGCGAGCGTGAAACGCGCCATCCACTGCGCGCGGATCGTGGGCCAGGGGCATTTTGCGGCCAGATGCGCCTCTGCCAGTTGCAGCAGGGCGGCTGTGTCGTCAGGCGCATGGCCTTGGCGGATAAAATCCTCGAGGATGCCGTGGATGATGACACCGCGCAGCGGCGCATCTGCGCTGGGCGTCAAAGGGTTCAGCGGATCAAGCCGCAGCACCTTGCGCGCATAGATCGCATAGGGGTCGCGGATCAGTGTCTTGATCTGCGTGACGGAAAAGCGGTCAGGGCGTGCCGCAACAGGCGGGCAAGGCGCGGGGCGTTTTGCCTTGGGCACGTCGCCTGCAGGCGCGGCAAGCTTGGCCGCCATCGCCAGCCAGCTATCGCCGCGCGCGCGCATGTCTTTCAGTGCGCGGTCACCGCCTTGGTCCGGCAACCCGCCCAGCAGGTTAACCAGCCGGTTCACCCAGCGTGACGGAATCGTTTCGGCATCCGACGTGCGTTTGGCGCGGGTGATCCAGACCTCGCGCCCGGCAATTGCCTGCTGGTAATCATGCGCCGACAGCCCGACCCGCCGTTCCGGCAGCAACAGCCCCGCTTGCGCACGCATCATTCGGTTCAGCCACGGATCAGGCGCAGGCGCTTCGGGCCAGACACCATCGTTCATGCCGCCAAGGATCGTCAGATCGGCACCCTGCACCCGCGCTTCGAGCGTGCCCCAGATCAGGATTTGCGGATGGCCTGCATCACGGTCGCGCACGACACCGCCGGACAGGATTTTGCCGAACAAGGCGGCGTAATCGCGTGGCGACATGATGCCTCCCGCATCGGCATGGGCTTGCAGATCGTCGCAGATGCGCCGCGCCTCGCGCCCTGCAGCTTCGGCCCAAAGACCGCCTGCACCGTCACTGGCAGGACCGGCGCAGAGCGCCTCGGCCAGTAGCAGATGCGCCGCCAGATGGTCGGCCAGATGTTTGTCGCCCGTTTCTTCCAACCCTGTCACCAGCGCCGCCAGCCACGTGACCCAAGGCTGGCGGGTCGCATCATCCCCCGCCCAGCGGATCAGCGTGTCAGCCGTCGGAAAGGGTGGCCCCCAGCGGCGCAATTGCAATTCCAGATCGCGGGTCAGGCGCAGATGATCACCCCTCTCGGACGGACCCGAATGGCACAAAGGATGCTTGAGCAGGGTCAACAACGCCTCGCCCGTCAATTGCCTGCCGAACAAATCCGC
>PUNR01000215.1 GCA_003551805.1 Loktanella sp. | reverse complement strand
CGACTTGCGCCTGACGCCACGAACGAAGATGCGTTCAAGGTGTTCAAACGCCATGTCTCGATCAGCTATGACCCGACCGAAGGCTTGATCCGGATGGAAGTCATCGCAGCCACCCCTGAAAAGGCATTTGAATTTTCGCAGGCTCTGATCGGCTACGCAGAAGAACAGGTGGACCAGTTGACCAGCCGCCTGCGTGCCGACCAGATGCGCGGTGCACAAGAAAGCTATGAGGCCGCCGAACAGCGCCGCGCCGATGCTTTGGCGACCTGGCTCGCGATCCAGCAAGAAGTGCAGCAGATCGACCCTGTCAGCGAATCAGCCAGTCGCTTGGGGCAGATTGCAACGCTGGAAGGCGAACGCCAGCGGCTGGAACTGGTGTTGCAGGCGCGGCTGAATGTCGACCGTCCCAGCGCCGTGCAGGTCCAGACCTTGCGCGACCAGATCGCAAATATCAACGGGCTGATTGCGACGCTGCGATCCGATCTGGTGGGGAATGAAACCAGCCAAGGGTCACTGGCCGCCCGCAACACCGAATTGCTGACAGCCGAAGAAAACTACGCCTTTCAAACAATTATGGTCCAACAGGCGCTGACCCAGATGGAGACAGCACAGATTGAAGCGAACCGTCAGGTACGTTACCTGTCCGAAAGCGTGCGTCCCGTGTTACCAGACGAGGCCACGTATCCACGTGCCTTTGAAAATACTCTTTTGGCGTTTTTCATTTTCTCAGGGATTTACCTGATGATCTCGCTTACCGCCTCTATCCTTCGTGAACAGGTCAGCTCTTGATGCATAATGTCGATATCGGAAATCTGGTCGTCAGCAACGACCTGCCCCTGCTGTTGATCGCGGGCCCCTGCCAGCTGGAAAGCGCGGATCATGCACAGATGATCGCTGGCCGTATGGCTGAAATCTGCGCAGCGCATGGGGCGCAATTCGTTTTCAAAGGCAGCTATGACAAGGCCAACCGCACGTCGTTGGGCGGCAAACGCGGGCTGGGCATCGATGCGGGATTGCAGGTGATGCAATCGGTCAAAGACAGCATCGGCTGCCCGGTGCTGACCGATATTCACACCGCTGACCAATGCGCAACCGTCGCTAGCGTCTGTGATGTGTTGCAAATCCCTGCATTTTTGTGCCGGCAGACTGATCTTTTGATCGCGGCTGGTGAAACCGGTGCTGTGATCAACGTCAAGAAAGGCCAATTTCTGGCCCCTTGGGATATGCCCAATGTCGTCGCGAAGATCGAAAGCACCGGCAACACACGCATTCTGGTCACGGATCGCGGTACATCTTTCGGTTACAACACGCTGGTCGCGGACATGCGGTCGCTGCCCACAATGGCGCGAATGGGCTATCCGGTGGTCATGGATGCAACCCATTCGGTCCAACAGCCCGGTGGTCAGGGCGGGTCATCCGGCGGTCAGCGCGAATTTGCGCCTGTTATGGCGCGTGCTGCCGTGTCGCTGGGCATTGCCGCTGTTTTCATCGAAACGCACGAAGACCCGGACAACGCACCATCTGACGGGCCAAACATGATACCGTTGGATCAAATGGATGCCTTGGTCAAAAGCCTGATGGGTTTCGATGCTCTGGCCAAGGCAGACCCGATCCGCGTTTAGGTTGATAGGGCTTTCCCTTGGCAGGTGCGGTTCGTAAGGTTGCACTGTCTTGGCAGGATTGATCCGATGCGTGTGCTGTTCTTTTGTCTGATGCTGCTGGCGACGGGCCTTCCCGTCACCGCCCAAGAGGCGTCAGGGCCCATAGCGACCGGCAATTCGGCGGTACAGGATCTAGCTATCGCCACCCGCCTGCGCGAAATCATTGACGAATTGGGCAATTACGACGATGTCAGCGTTGCCGTGAACGAAGGGGTTGTGACACTACGCGGCACGACGACGTCGATGGCCGAGGCGCTGGCGCTGCAACCACTGGCAACCCGGATCGACGGCGTTGTTGCTGTGCGCAACGAAGTGACCGAAACCGCAGATATCGCACGCAGACTGAACCCTGCCGTTGGCCGGTTCACAGCAAGGCTGGAACAACTGGCAATTTTCCTGCCGCTGATGTTGATCGCAGCAATCGCCTTTGGCTTGGTTGTCTTGATCGGTTTCCGCATCGCGCGTCTGCAACAACCTTGGGAGCGCCTCGCGCCCAATGCCTTCGTCGCCGATATCTACCGCCAGCTGCTGCGCGTGTTCTTTGTCATTATCGGCATGGTCATCGCGCTGGACATTATGAATGCGACCGCGTTGCTCAGCACCATTCTGGGGGCCGCAGGGATCATCGGGCTCGCCTTTGGCTTTGCCGTGCGCGACACGGTCGAGAACTTCATCGCCTCTGTGATGCTGTCTTTCCGGCAACCGTTCCGGCCCAACGACAGTGTTGATATCAACGGCGATCAGGGCAAGGTGATCCGCCTGACCAGCCGCGCGACCATTCTGTTGTCGTTTGACGGAAATCAGATCCGCATTCCGAACGCGACCGTATTCAAAAGTCGCATCATCAATTTCAGCCAGAACCCCGAACGCCGTTTCCGATTCGCGATTATGGTCGACCGCAACGCTGACCTGCGCGCAACGCTCAACCTCGTGAACCAGACAGTGCAAGACCTGCCCTTTGTACTAGACGACCCCAAGGCGCTGGCATGGATCGAACAATTGCATCCCGATACGATCGAGTTGGTCATCACTGGCTGGGTGAACCAGAACGACACGTCAATCGCACTGGCCCGCGGCGAGGCTTTGCGCCAGGTCAAGCTCGCGGTAGAGGCTGCAGGCATAGTGATCCCCGACAGCACGCAGAATGTACAGCTTATCAAAGGCGCCCCTGCCCCAACCGTCAAGCCCAGTGAAACAAGGCAAATCGAAGGCGTCGACGCCACACAGGACGCGGCACTGAAACGGATCGTCGACGCCGAACGCGGCCAAGACAGCGCTGAAGATCTGCTGCACCCGGACAGCCCGAAGGAATAGTCGGTTTTTTGGCAAAACGGGGCTTGAACAGCCCCCTCCTTCGCAGTAGACAGCCCCACGCTGATGGGATGTAGCCAAGTGGTAAGGCAACTGTTTTTGGTACAGTGTACCGTAGGTTCGAATCCTACCATCCCAGCCAGCTTTCACTTAAAGCCCTGATTTATATAGGCCCGTTTGTTGCGGCTGCGGTGGTTTCACCCCACTGCATCACATCCCTGCATCACAGCAGCAGATGTGAAGCTCCCGCCTCAGGGTCTGTCAGTGAAATCTTTCGCTCTCGCCTTACCGGGAGCCGTCACGTGCATCACCTGAACCATGTCCATAGAAGAGGCGCTGTCTACGTCTGGCGCCGACGGTGTCCGCACGAGGCCTATGAAAGG
>PUNR01000236.1 GCA_003551805.1 Loktanella sp. | reverse complement strand
TCCGCACATGATCATCGGCCATATCGGGGCGCGCGCCGGGTCAAAAGGCGTGCCGGGCAAGAATTTCCGGCTATTGCACGGCAAGCCGCTGATTGACTGGTCACTGGACCAACTCTTTGCCTGCGACCGCGTCGATCAGGTGGTGGTGTCGACCGATTCCCCCGAAATCTACGCCCACGCGATGAAACGCGGCTGTCTGGACATCGGGCTGCGACCTGCGGAGCTGGCGACAGATACCGCCGCCAAATGGCATGTCTGGCAGCATGCGCTGGTTGAGGTCGAAAAACAGACCGGACCTGCCTCTGCCTTCCTCGATCTAGACTGCACATCGCCGCTGCGCCTGCCGCAGGATATTGAAGCGGGTCTTGATCTTTTCGCGGCAGAGCAGCCTGACATGGTCATGTCCTGCGTCGAAAGCCGCAAAAACCCCTATTTCAATATTCTTGAAACCGACGAAACAGGTGCGCTGTATGTCTCCAAACCGCTGCCCGGCGGCGTCGTGGCCCGCCAGCAGGCCCCACAGGTCTATGACCATGTCGGCCTCGTTTATGTTGTCCGCCCTGATTACCTGCGCACAGCCAAAAGCCTGTTCGACGGCCGCGTGATCCCGCTTGTGCTGCCGGTCGAACGCGGGCTGGACGTAGACAGCCCGTTCGACTGGGACATCATTGAATTTCTGATGGGCCGACAGATCGCGCAAGGGCTGCGCGGATAAACGGCGCGTGTCCATCGTCCGAGTATAAATATCCTCGCCGAAGGCTGCGGCGCAGCCGCATCAGGGGCGCTGCCCCTGACCCCGGAAGTATTTGAAGAAATAAGAAAAGGGGCGCCGGCGTCTAGCGCCAGCCCTGCCACGGCCAGAGCGCTGCCTGTTTTGCAGCAAAGCTTTGGGTCAGCGCGTCGCGGTGGTATTCGTTGCGGATCCAGTCATCAATCGTGATTGGCGATTGGGCGGCGCGGGCGGCATAGACATCAAGAAAATGATCCAGAATACCTGTGCTGGTGCGCCGGATATGCACATAGCGGAAAGACAGCTGGCGCCGCGCCGTGGCGATATCGGCGTTTTCATGTACCATCAGATAGATCGCAGCGGCCAATCCGGTCCGGTCTGCGCCTGACTTACAATGCATCAGAAAGGGGCGTTGCATGGTCTGGAAAGCATCCAGCAATTGCAACAACTCGCGCCGGTCAGGCGCGCGGCGTGCGGCCATCTGGACGTTCACCAGATCAAGGCCAAGTTTTTCGCAGCTTTCCACCTCAAACAGGTAATGCGGCTGTTTTGCGGTGCCGCGCAGGTTCAGCACAGTTTTGATACCAAGGTCGGCATAGGCTTGAAAGCGGATGTGGTTGGGGTGGTTGGACCGGAACACACCCGGTGCCACGCAAGCAAAATTGTGCCAGCGCCGCCGCAGGATCCCATGATCAAGCCAGTCAAGATGCCATTGTGACCGTTTGCGTTCAGCCGGGTCGGTGATGTCATGGCCAAACGAGTTGCGGAACGATTGTTCCTTCTTCTCTAGCATTTGTTGTAGTTTTCGAAACATCACGGGCCTTGGTCACTGTTCTGCGGGTGACTTGGGCCATTCGTGCCTTCATTGCAACCCCGACACCGAATTGCCCTGCCTTTTGAAACAGCCTAAAAGAACGCTTACACCTATTGCCGGAGCAAACTATGGAAATCGCAGGCCGCAAGATCGGACCAGAGCACCCGCCGCTGGTCATCGCCGAAATCGGCATCAACCATGGCGGCGATCTGGCCGTCGCCAAGGAGATGGTGCGCCTTGCTGCCCTGTCGGGTTGCGAGATGGTCAAGCACCAGACGCATATCATCGAAGATGAGATGACCGAGGAAGCCAAACAGATCTTCCCGCCCAATGCCGATATCTCGATCTGGGAGGTGATGGAGGCTTGTGCGCTATCGCTGGAGGATGAGGCAGAGCTGAAACGCTATACCGAAAGCCTTGGGATGATCTGGATTTCCACTCCGTTTTCGCGCGCAGCAGCGGATTTCCTGCACGATCTGGACGTGCCCGCCTTCAAGATCGGATCGGGCGAGGCAGATAATTTGCCGCTGATCCGCCATATCGCGCGGATGGGCAAACCCGTCATCATGTCGACGGGGATGCAAAGCATCGACAGCATCCGCGCGTCCGTCGCTATTCTGGATGATGCGGGGGTGGATTATGCGCTGCTGGAATGCACGAACCTTTACCCGTCGCCACCCGAGATCGTGTCGCTGCAAGGGGTGACGGACCTGAAAAACGCCTTTCCCAAGGCCGTGATCGGGTTTTCGGACCATTCTATCGGGCCGGAAATGGCGCTGGCTTCGGTGGCTTTGGGTGCCTCGATTTTGGAACGGCACTATACCGATACCCGCTATCGCAAGGGGCCCGATATCATCAATTCGATGGACCCTGCGGAGTTGCGGTTCCTGATTGATCGCTCGCGCGAAATCCACATTGCCCTGCGTAACCCAAAACAGCGCACTGCGGCTGAAGAACCTGTGTACCGTTTCGCCCGTGCATCCGTCGTGGCCGACCGCGACCTGCCCGCGGGCCATATCATCACCGAGGCCGATATCTGGGCGCGCCGCCCCGGATCGGGTGAGATTGCCGGCTATGATTTCGACAAGGTGCTGGGCCGCACCACCACCCGTGCCCTGCCCCGCAATACGCAGTTGAAATGGTCCGATCTGGATGGCTGAGCTAACCCGCGCCGATCTGGGCATCTGGCTGATCAATCTGGACCGCGACACCGACAGATTGACCGCGATGCAGCGGCAACTGGATGCGATGGGGCTGGAATACACGCGGTTTCCGGCGATTTATGGCAAGGATCATGCGGAGGAATTGGCGCAAAGGGTCGATGCAGAGGCCTATGCGCGCAATATGGGGCAAGGGGTCCTGCCGGGCAAAATGGGCTGCTATGCCAGCCATGTCGCTGTCTGGGAGGCGTTTGTGGCCTCTGATAAACAGGTCGCGCTGATCCTCGAGGATGATGTTGTCTTTCACGATGATTTTCTAGAGGCACTGGATACAGCGCTGGCCGGCGCTGCACATTGGGACACGTTGCGCTTCAACTGCATTCGCGCTAAATTGCCAATCTCGCAGGGGCGATTGGGGCGGTATCGTCTGAACGCATACGCCGGTCCGTTCACCGGTAATGCAGCCTATCTTTTGCATAAACCGGTGGCAGAGCGGTTGCTGCCCAACCTCTGGCCGCAAACGCGCGCTTTTGACCATGAGCTGAACCGTTTCTTCCACCACGATTTCCGGCAATTCGGGCTGGAACCGTTTGCATCCCATGTCGATGACGGCGGGGTAAGCGCAATTACGGGCACGGGGGTCGGGGTGGTG
>PUNR01000241.1 GCA_003551805.1 Loktanella sp. | reverse complement strand
TTGATTGGTGAGGCGAGCCATGTCGTGCGGCGGCCCGCAGGCAGTGCGCTCTTCTCTGCAGGCGATGAAAGCAACGGCCTTTACATTATGCGCTCAGGACTTGTGCGTATTTGGGTCGCCGATACCGAGGGCCGTGAACTGACCTTGGCACTGATGGAGCCGGGCGATCCGTTTGGCGAAATCGCTTTGCTGGACAGGTTGCCGCGTAGCGCGAGCGCCACAGCTATTGAGGATACGATTTGCCTGCTGACCCCAGTCTCGGCAATGGAGGCAGCCTTGGAACAAAACCCACGGCTGGCGCGGCACCTGATCGAGCAATTATGTGAAATCCTGCGCCGCAACACTCGCGAGTTGAGCGGCTATGCCTTTTTAAGTCTTGATGCGCGGCTGGCGCAGAAGCTGTATGAACTGGCACTTGCATATGCTGAGACCGACGGAAAGACGGCGCACTTCACCCGCCGTTTTTCGCAAACCGAGCTTGCTCAAATGCTGGGCGCAACCCGCGAAGCCGTCAACAAGCGCCTTGCTGCGTTGGTCCATGATGGGCTGGTACGCCAAAAAGACGGCTACGTCACGCTCACTGATCTGGCCGCGCTCAAGGCGCGGGTGCGCATGTCGACCGGGCTGGCGGCGCGGCGTTAGTTCCAGACGGCGCTTGGGTGGACCATCTCAAAGCGCGCCATACCAATTCGGGCATCCAAAGAAATGACGGCACCGCTGGCGAACTCGGTTGCAGAGGCGGCAATTGGCCAAGATTGAGGCTATCTGTTGCGCCGCATATGGTGCATTGCCGTGTGATCCTGTTCACAGCGGCTGTCTGTCAGTTCGGCTAGTGTCATGTAATCGCTCTCATCCGGTGAAGCGTGTGAACCCAAAACAGGAAAAGATTACGACATGATCTACCGCAGTATAATGCAGAATATCGAGGTCGAAGCGCAGACCCGTGCTGCGCGGCACCTATATGTATCTCGGAGAAGAAGCGCGCCGATCCAGCGCATGGTCGCGTGATGAAAGATCGCCCCTTAGACATCTATGTATTGCGCGCGTTGTTGGCGGTTTCTATCACCGGCCTGTCGATGGTGGGCATTGGTATAATGCGCACTGAGGCGATGCCAGAAACCTATAAATTCCCGCCCCCTTCCCTGCCGCAATTCGAGCTGACCCTGAGCGATGATGGGCAGGCTTTCAAATTCAGCGGTCGGATAGACTTTGGCCTGACCGAAGCGTTGCGCAGGCTGGTCGCAGAAAACCCACAGATCAAAAGGATGACGCTGGAGAGCAGGGGCGGATACATTGCCGAAGCGCGTGGCGTAGTCACCGTTTTACGTTCGAATGAGATTGCGACTCATGTCTATGGGTATTGCGCATCGGCCTGTGCGCTGATCTTTGCTGGTGGAACTGTGCGTTCGCTGTCGTCCGAAGGGCGGATAGGGTTCCACGGCTATGCACTGGTGCGCGAGCAACATTTCGGCATGATCGATCCTGAGGTTGAAATGCAGCGCGATCTGGCGATTTACCGCGCTCAATCGGTTGACGAGCAGTTTGTCCTGCGGCTGGCGACACTGCCCCAAATGCCGATGTGGTATCCCGATCAAGCAAAACTTCGTGCCGTCGGGTTTGTGACAATCCCTTGACCTCTCGTCCTGCAATTCCCGCTGCTAAAGTATGATCATCAAGAGCGCATCATACCAGATCGGGCATCCAGAGAAATAACAGCATCACTAGCAAACTCGTTTGCAGACTAGACATCTCGCCGAAATGAGCGCGATCTGTTTACGGCGGATTGCCGTTTGATCCTGTCCAAATCGGCCTGTGACCCTGTTCACAGCGGCGGTCCCCCCAATCAGCTAGTGTGATGAGATAGCTCACGTCCGGTGAGGCGTGTGAACCCAAAACACGAAAGGATTACGACATGATCTCCATGATCTATCGCGGCAGCACACAGTGTTAAAAACGAAACTCAGCCCCGCGTTGCCCAGAACCTAACGTATCGCGGCATTGCTCATGACGGCTTGTCGCGCCTCACCTCCACGCTCAGCCACGAGATTCGGTTGGTTTATCGCGGGCAATCGTATAGTGCGCACAGCAAAACAATGCAGGCCACCGTAGAACCTTCGCTAGCTCAGCGCGGGAACATCTATGCGGGTGCGCTCCCCAATGTGAAGCCTTAAGTAGGGGCGGATATTCCAAGTGGGCGATATAGCAGAACCCCTGCGCTGCCCAGACACCACCGTTTTCCTCGTCATATCCCTGAATTCGATCTTCAGCGTCGAAGCAGGGCCGTTTGTTCACAAGGCATTTTCAGAGGAGTCTCCAAATGTCGCTCAACACGCCATCGGGCATGCTGGTTCGACATTTTGATATTGCAGACAAGGGAACTGCCGCCACGATTGACCTGCCACGCATTCCTGATCCGGCCGATGCGCCCCACCGATTTGAACATGTGGCGCTGCTCTGCCTTGGGGCTGGTTTGTTCTTTGGCTGGGGTTCCCTGTTCTATCTTTTCGGCGCCCTACTTCTTCCGTGGGAGGCAGAAACAGGTCTGTCCAAGGCTGAACTGACAATGGCGCTGACTGCCGCCGTACTTGTGGCAGCATTGACATCGCCGATTGCTGGCTGGGTGATCGATCTGGGGTATGCCAGACTGCTGCTTGGCGGCGGCGCTTTGGTTGGCGCACTGGGGCTTGCGGGGGTGTCGGTTTCATCGGGGCATATCAGCTTTTTGCTGGCTTGGGCTATGATCGGGGTCGCGCAAGCTGCCTGCCTGTTTGAGCCGACCTTTGCATTTCTCGCCCGTGTCCTGCGCCAGCGCGCCCGGCACGCCATCAATCTAGTCGGGTTGGTTGGCGGGTTGGCGACACTTCTGGCCTATCCCGGCGCTGCACTGCTGACCGAAGCCTATGGCTGGCGGGTCGCTGTTGGCTTTTTCGCTGTTCTGACGGCTGTTCTGATGGCGCCGCTTATGTATGTGGGCGGCGCACTTTTGGAGCCGCGATCAGCCAATCTGATCCGCGACACCCGCAATCGCGCCAACCGCCTTGCACTGGCAGCGGCACGGCGGCGCCCGGTTTTCTGGTGTTTGCTGACATCCTTTGCGCTGCTCGCCTTCGCCGAGGGCATGATCCTGAGTCATGCCGTCCCGGCACTGGTGGAGTTTGGCCAGACCGAGAGCACGGCGCTGCTGGCAATGGCGTTGCTGGGTCCGTGCATTGCAGCCGGACGGTTCTGTCTGTTGTGCTTCCGCCCCAACGGGTCCAGCTTCGCGCTGACAATTATTGCTGCAATCGCGATGGCCACAGGAATCGCTCTGATGCCGATTGCGGGTGGACAAGCCAGCGCTGGATTGTTTGCGGTCGG
>PUNR01000354.1 GCA_003551805.1 Loktanella sp. | reverse complement strand
CTGTCGGACAGCCGCCGTGGCGCGCGTGAAGCGCTGGCCGCAGGCGACGAACCTTTTGAATTGTTCAAAGGCTTCAACGAGATTTTCATCGTGATCGGCTTGCTGATCCTGTCATTCGGCTGGTGGGGCGTTGTCACGCTGGCGCTGGGGGACCGGATCGTCAATCCGCTGGATTATGCAATGTGGGTGACATTGGCAGGCGGCGTCATGCTGTGGCTGTTGTCGGAATATTTCATCCGCAAACGGCGCATGGTTGCGCCTGCTATCGCGCTGTCGGTGATGTTTGCGTCCAATTCGGCCTTTGGTTTCATCGCAGCGATGTCGCAGCCTTTCATGATCGCGCAGGGCGATTATTCCAGCGTGCCGTGGCCGCTGTTCCTCGCCACATTGACCCTAGCGGTTTACTGGTGGCGGTTTCGTGTGCCGTTTGCCATGGCGATGATCGCGGTCGGGCTGTTTGTCGTGGCGATCATCTATACCGCCAGTCGCGGTGGCCGGATTGAAGGGGTCAGCGACCTATTCCTGCTGTCCGCTGGTGGGCCATTCGCCTTTATCACTTTGGCGCTGGGGCTGTTGGTTTTCGCCGTTGCCATGGCCTTTGACATGAGCGATCCGCACCGCGTGACACGGCGGTCGGCCAACGGGTTTTGGCTGCATGTGGTGGCCGCACCTGCCTTGGTGAACACGGTCGCGTTGTCCTTGCTGGATCAGGGCAATGGCGGTTCGAATGTGATCCTGCTGGCCTTTCTGACCCTGTTTGCCATCGTTGCCATTGTAATCGACCGCCGGTCGTTCTTGATCGCGGCGATCGGCTATATCGTCGTGCTGGCGGGCACGGTGCTGGACGGTGACGGCGCCGCGCTGACGGTTCTTTTGCTAGGCATCGTTTTGTTGCTGCTGGGCGCGTTCTGGGAACGCATCCGCGCGCGCGTTCTGCGCATTATGCCGGGCTTTGTGCCGCTGCATAAACTTCCCCCCTCTCATATCTAAGGACTGACATGACAGACCTGACCCCCCGCGAAATCGTATCCGAACTGGACCGTTTCATCATCGGACAGGCCGACGCCAAACGCGCCGTTGCCGTCGCATTGCGCAACCGCTGGCGGCGCAAACAATTGGGCGATGACCTGCGCGATGAAGTTTATCCAAAGAACATCCTGATGATCGGCCCCACCGGTGTCGGCAAAACCGAAATCTCGCGCCGGTTGGCGAAACTGGCGCGTGCGCCTTTCATCAAGGTCGAGGCGACGAAGTTTACAGAAGTCGGCTATGTCGGGCGCGATGTCGAACAAATCATCCGCGATCTGGTCGATACCGCCATTCTGGATACCCGCGAACATATGCGCGAAGACGTCAAGGCCAAGGCATTCGCCGCCGCCGAAGAACGTGTGATCACCGCTGTTGCCGGCACCGATGCCCGCGAAGGCACGCGCGACATGTTCCGCCGCAAGCTGAAGGCAGGCGAGCTGGACAACACGGTAATCGAACTGGAACTGACCGATACATCCAACCCGATGGGTGGTTTCGAAATCCCCGGCCAGCCCGGTGGCATGATGAATATCGGTGATCTTTTCGGCAAGGCGATGGGCGGGCGCAAGGTCAAGAAGCGCATGACCGTCGCCGAAAGCTATGACACGCTGATCGCGGACGAGGCGGATAAGCTGCTGGACGATGAAACCGTCACCAAGGCCGCGATAGAAGCGGTCGAGCAATCAGGCATCGTGTTTCTGGACGAAATCGACAAGGTCTGCGCCCGGTCCGACGCGCGCGGCGCCGATGTATCGCGCGAAGGCGTGCAGCGCGACTTGCTGCCCCTCATTGAAGGCACGACTGTTTCGACGAAACACGGCCCGATCAAGACGGATCATATCCTGTTCATCGCATCAGGCGCGTTCCACGTCGCCAAACCATCCGACCTGTTGCCCGAATTGCAGGGCCGACTGCCGATCCGCGTGGAATTGCGTGCACTGACGGAAGACGATTTTGTCCGCATCTTGACCGAAACCGACAATGCGCTGACCCTGCAATATTCCGCCCTGATGCAGACAGAGGATGTCACCGTCACCTTCACCCCCGAAGGGATCAAAGCGCTGGCCAAGATCGCCGCCGATGTGAACGAAGCGGTCGAAAACATCGGCGCCCGCAGGCTTTACACCGTGATGGAACGTGTGTTCGAAGATCTGTCGTTCAACGCGCCGGACCGCGGCGGCGAACAGATCGCTGTGGATGCCGATTTTGTGGAAAAGCACCTTGGCGAATTGTCCCGTTCGGTGGATGTCAGCCGCTACGTTCTATGAACTTCGGTTAGCGCTATCATTTTGCCCTTTTAAGTTCCTGCAGACCGGATCATGAATTGCGCATGACCGGTTTGCAGACTTACCTGCGGTTCATCCGCGACAACGCGCCCTTTCTGGCGACAGGGGCGCTTTTGTCGTTTCTGTCCAGTTTTGGGCAAACATTCTTTATCTCGATCTTTGGCGGCGAAATCCGCGCGGAATACGGGCTGACCAACGGCGAATGGGGCCTGATCTATATGGTCGGCACCGGCGCATCAGCCGCATTGATGGTGTTTGCGGGCGGTCTGGCAGACAGGTTCCGTGTGCGAATTCTAGGCATTGTCGTGGTGTGGATGCTGGCGCTGGCCTGCCTTGCGATGGCGTTCAATCCCTTTGTCGTACTATTGCCCGTCGTGATCTTTGCACTGCGCTTTACCGGTCAGGGCATGACCAGCCATGTTGCCGTCGTATCCATGGCACGCTGGTTTGTCGCGACGCGGGGCCGCGCGCTGGCCATCGCCGCCTTCGGTTTCATGCTGGGCGAGGCTGTGCTGCCGCTGACCATGGTCTGGCTGAAATCCTTCATCGACTGGCACATGCTGTTCGTCGGTGCTGCTGCGTTCTGCGTGTTGGCAAGTGCGGTTCTTTACCGGCTGCTGCGGCTGGAACGCACACCACAATCAGTCGCTGAAACCAACCAGTCCTTCGGCATGAACGGCCGCTTCTGGACGCGGTCAGAGGCACTGCGCCACCCGCTTTTCTGGATCATGGTGCCTGCCGTCATGTCATTTTCAGGATTCGGCACCGCGTTCTGGTTCCATCAGGCGCATTTCGCGGAAATCAAAGGCTGGTCGCACCTGTCATTGGTCGCCGTGTTTCCGCTGGGCACGCTGGCGCTGCTGTTCTCGACCCTTGCCTATGGCTGGGCAATAGACCGGTTTGGCGCGGTGCGGTTGTTGCCAGTCTATCTGTTGCCGCTGGTCCTGGCCTTTGTGCTGCATTGGTATGCGCCGTCGCTGGGCTGGACGGCGCTGGCGATCATCCTGATGGGGCTGGCAGGCGGCGGACAAGCGACGATCCT
>PUNR01000432.1 GCA_003551805.1 Loktanella sp. | reverse complement strand
GCGATGATTGCGGCAAGGGGACCGGACTATGCCTTTCAACATCATGATCGTGGGTCAGGCCGGGCGGCTGCAATACGAAGCTTTGCTGTTTATCGCCAGCCTGCGTACCAAGGCGCCAGGTTTTGCAGGCCGTGTGATCGTGGCTGAACCGCAGCCCGGTCCGCGCTGGGATCACGACCCGCGTATGACGCCTGATATCAAGGCCGCTTTGGCCGCAATGGACGCAGAGGTGCAGCCTTTCACCAACACGCATTTCGGGCAAAGCTATCCGCATGGCAACAAGATCGAAGGTCTGGCGACGCTGCCTGCGGATGAACCTTTCGTGTTTTTCGACAGTGATACGCTGATCACGGGCGATATCGGCAATCTGGCATTTGATTTTGATCGGCCCTCGGCGTCGATGAACCGCACCGCGACTTGGCCCGTGGAAGAGCTGTACTGGCCCGGCTATGCCACGATCTGGAAATCGCTTTACGATAAGTTCGGGTTGGATTTCGCATCGTCGCTGGACCTGTCAGAGCCTGATGAATACTGGAAGCGCTATCTTTATTTCAACGCAGGCTGGTTTTTCGGGGCTGATCCTGCGGCTTTTGGCCAGCGTTTCGCCGATTATGCGGTCGCAATCCGCGATAACGCGCCGCCCGAACTGGTGATCCAGCCGCTGGACCCCTGGCTGGATCAGGTCGCCTTGCCGCTGGTGATCCATGCGATGGGCGGCGGCAGGCCGGGGCCGGAACTGGACGGGCTGGACGGCGGGCTAAGCTATCATTACCGGTTCCTGCCGCTGCTTTACGCCTGCGGAACCGACGCGCAGGTCGCCACGCTGGAAGAAGTATGCGCCCCCAACAAGGTCAAGAAACTGCTCAAACAGCACGATCCGTTCAAACGGATGGTCTATCAGGGCCAAGGCCAGAAAGTGCGCGCCTTGTTCGACCAGAACAACCTGCCCCACCGCGAACAGGCGATCCGCAACAGGATCAAGGCGGCAGGGTTCTGGAAGCGTTAGGTCAGCTTGCCCCGTCGGTGTTGTCAGGCTGAAGGTCGCCGCTACGCGGCACGACGCGCGGCACCGCGGCCAGAATGATCAACACGATCACCGTGGACAGGATCGCCGTTGCCTCTAGCCCCAGACCGGCGAGGACGCCGATACCTGCGGTGGCCCAGATGCTTGCGGCGGTTGTCAGCCCTTCGACCTGATGTTGCGTTCGGCGCACGATGATCGCCCCCGCGCCCAGAAAGCCGATCCCTTGCACAACCCCTTGGATCACGCGGGACATGTCGGCGATTTCCATGCCCGCCTGTAGCGGGCCTAGCACGAACAAAGCCGCACCAACCGCAACCAGCATATGTGTCCGCACCCCCGCAGACCGCGCCTTGCGTTCACGTTCATAACCCAGAATGCCACCCAGCAACGCCGCCGTCAGCAGGCGCAAGCTGATGATCGTGATCGTGGTGGCGTCGGGCAGGTCCGAAAACTCGGCGATGATCGTGACCCAGATTTCCTGCAACATGTTGCCTGCTCTTGAATGGTGCCCCGACGGGCAGTGAAGTGACAGCGAGCGAGGCGTCTTGCAGGCCGGTTTCAGCCTTTCGCGAACACACCGCTATCACTGGCAAACCCTTTCACCTCGATCGGGTTCCCCGACGGGTCGCGAAAGAACATGGTCCATTGTTCGCCCGGCTCGCCTTTGAACCGCACAGACGGTGCCAGAATGAAATCTGTTTGCCGGTCTTCCAGCCGCCCGGCCAGCAAGGTCCAGTCCTCCAATGGCAGCACGACACCAAAATGCGGCATCGGGACCATGTGATCGCCGACCTTGCCTGTGGGCGCATTGGCAAAAGGCTCGCCCAGATGCAGGCTCAGCTGATGGCCGAAAAAGTCGAAATCGACCCAAGTGTCGGTGGAACGGCCTTCAACCGCCCCCAAAGCGCCGGTGTAGAATTCACGCGCTTCATCCAGATCGGTGACGTGGAAGGCGAGGTGGAACGGAACGGGCATTGATATCTCTCCTGTGTCGGGGTTGTTGCAGAACTACACGCTGCACAACGCTTTATCAAAGCAAGAAAGACCCGCATCACTACGCGGTCAGATATCCAAGGACAGGCAAGGCAAGGCGCCTGCCTTGATGTGCGACTTCAGGTGAAAACACCTGATCCCGCGCGATGTTGTTTGCACGGGGCTTTGGGCCTACACATTGCGCAACGCAATCCAAAACAGGGAGAGACACGATGACAGACGCAACCAAGCTTGGTTTTGACACGCTGCAGGTCCATGCGGGGGCAAAGCCCGATCCTGCGACCGGCGCACGGCAGGTGCCGATTTACCAGACCACCGCCTATGTATTCCGCGACGCCGAACATGCGGCGGCTTTGTTCAATCTACAAGAAGTCGGCTATATCTATTCGCGCCTGACCAACCCCACCGTCGCGGCCTTGCAGGAACGTATCGCCACGCTGGAAGGTGGCGTTGGCGGTGTGTGCTGTTCATCGGGTCATGCCGCACAGATCATGGCGCTGTTTCCGCTGATGCAGCCGGGGCGCAATATCGTAGCGTCCAGCCGTCTGTATGGTGGCACGGTTACGCAGTTCAGCCAAACGATCAAGCGCTTTGGCTGGTCGGCCAAATTCGTTGATTTCGACGATCACGCCGCTGTCGCAGCCGCGATTGACGACGACACCCGCGCTGTATTCTGTGAAGCCATCGCCAACCCCGGCGGGCATATCACCGATCTGGATGCAATTTCCGCAATATCGGATGCAGCAGGTATTCCGCTGATCGTGGATAACACCAGCGCGACGCCATACCTGTGCCGCCCGATCGAACATGGCGCGACACTGGTGGTGCATTCGACCACGAAATACCTGACCGGCAATGGCACCGTGACCGGTGGCTGCATTGTGGACAGCGGCAAGTTCGATTGGGCCGCCAACGACAAATTCCCGTCTCTGTCGCAGCCCGAACCCGCCTATCACGGTCTGGTCTTTGCAGAAACCTTCGGCCCGATGGCCTTTACCTTCCATGGTATCGCCATTGGCCTGCGCGATCTGGGTATGACGATGAACCCCCAAGCGGCGCATTACACACTGATGGGGATCGAGACGCTATCCCTGCGGATGGACCGCCATGTCCAGAACGCGCAAACCGTCGCCAAATGGCTGGAGGCCGATCCGCGTGTAGATTACGTGACCTATGCAGGGCTGGACAGTTCGCCCTATGCCCATCTGGTGCCAAAGATCTGCCCCAAAGGTGCGGGTGCTTTGTTCACTATCGCAGTCAAAGGCGGCTATGACGCTTGCGTCAAGCTGGTCGATAGCCTCGAGATTTTCAGCCATGTCGCCAACCTTGGCGATACGCGCAGTCT
>PUNR01000103.1 GCA_003551805.1 Loktanella sp. | reverse complement strand
GTGCTGGGCACGCCCTTACTGCGTGAACGTCGCCAGATTGCGCACGAACGCCTGACGCTGCTGGATGTTGTCGCGCGTTTTCTGGCAATGATCCGCCAACGGGCCGAAGCGGAAACAGGCCAACCCTATACCCATGCGCTGTCGGGTCGTCCGGTGCGGTTTCATTCCAGCGATACTGCCCGCGATGCGCAGGCCGAGATAGACCTGCGCGAGGCCTACATGCTTGCAGGCTTTCAGGACGTGACCTTTATGTATGAACCAGAGGCCGCGGCGCTGGCCTCAGGGCCGCTGGACAAGGGCGCTTTGGGGCTGGTCGTTGATATCGGCGGCGGCACATCGGATTTTTCGATCTTTGAACGGGATGGTAGCGACACGCGCATCATCGCCAGCCACGGCGTGCGTGTGGGCGGTACCGATTTCGACCGTGCAATCAATCTGGCGCAGGTCATGCCGCTGCTGGGCCGTGGGGCCGAAATTGGCAATGCGATGGGCAGCGGGACGCATACAGCGCCCAACACCATCTACAATGATCTGGCGACATGGCAGAAAATTGCCTTTGTCTATACCCCCGAAAACCGGCGCATGGCGGCAAGTTTTGCCAAGCTGGGCGTTGATCCGGTGCTTTTCGGGCGGCTGCAAACCGTGCTGGATATGGAATTGGGCCACGATATCGCCTTTGCGGTCGAAGCGGGAAAAATCAGGCTGAATGCCCCGGATGTGGACCAGACGGGAATTGACCTGCGGGTGATAACACCTGACCTTTGGGCGCAAATCCGCAAGGCTGACATGGACCGCGCGCTGGCCGATCATACCGCCGCCATCAGATCCTGCGCCACTGAGACGCTGAAGATCGCAGGCATCACCCCCGAAAAAATCGGCAAAATCGTTTTTGTCGGCGGTTCCAGTCTGCTGCAGAACATCGAGACCACGATGGTCGATCTGTTCCCTCATGCAGCACTTGAACGGGGCGAGGCGTTTACGGCAGTTGCCGATGGTCTGGCACTGGCAGCTGGCCCCTCTTGAACCCGCGCGCCGGCAGGCGTAATCCATCGCCTATGCATATTGTCGCAGCCCTTTATCATTTCACCCGCTTCCCCGACCACGCAGCCCTGCGCGGGCCGCTGCAAGACCTGTGCAAATCGCACGGCGTTAGCGGCACCTTGCTGCTTGCCCAAGAAGGCATCAACGGCACGATTGCGGGTGATCGCGCCGGTATCGACGCGGTGCTGGCACATATCCGCGCCCTGCCCGGGTGCGCCGGTCTGGAATGGAAGGAAAGCACGGCTGAGGCAGCACCTTTCCACCGGATGAAGGTCCGGCTGAAGCGTGAAATCGTCACGATGGGCCAGCCCGATATCGACCCTGTGTCGCGTGTTGGCCATTACGTTGACCCCGCCGACTGGAATGAATTGATCAGCGCCCCCGATGTCGCCGTGATCGACACCCGCAATGATTACGAGGTGGCGATTGGCACGTTTGACGGCGCGATTGACCCGCAGACAAAATCTTTTGGCGAATTTCCCGCATGGTGGGAAGCCAACAAGCACCGTTTTCACAACAAGCGGATCGCGATGTTTTGCACCGGCGGCATCCGTTGCGAGAAATCTACCAATTATCTGATGGGTCAGGGGGTAGAGGATGTTTATCACCTTAAGGGTGGCATCCTGAAGTATCTCGAAGAGGTGCCACAAGAGGCCAGCAAATGGGACGGGGAATGTTTCGTCTTTGATGGGCGGGTCAGTGTTGGTCACGGGTTGACTGAAGGGCCACATTTCCTTTGCCACGCCTGCCGCCTGCCGCTGGTCCCTGACGACCGCAATCATCCCAAATACGAGGAAGGTGTCGCCTGCCACCACTGCGCCGACACTACGACCGAAGCAGACAAGGCCCGTTTCCGCGAACGGCAAAAGCAGATTGCCTTGGCCAAGGATCGCGGGACGCGGCATATTGGCGGGCTTTAATCGCAAGACATTGCTGGCGCTGCTGATCGGGCTGACAGGCGGGGTCATCGCGTTTTTCGTGGGCCTGCCACTGCCGTGGATGCTGGGCCCGATGATCGCCAATATCACCGCAGCCATGCTGCGCGCACCGGTGCAGGGACCGGGCGGTCTGCGCAACGTCGTAGTGCCTGTGATCGGTGTGCTGCTTGGCTCTGGCGTCACGGCGGAATTGTTCGGGCTGCTGTCATCATGGGTGCTGACGCTGATCCTTTTGCCACCCTTCCTGCTGCTGGCCGCAGGTGTATCTTTTGTCATCTACCGCCGTGTCGGGGGTTATGACCCTGTCACCGCCTATTACGCTGCTATGCCCGGTGGGCTGAACGAAATGATCATTCTGGGTGGCGAGGCGGGCGGCAGCGAACGCAAGATCGCACTGGCCCATGCAGCGCGCGTGATGATCGTGATTATCTTCATTGCGCTGTTCTTTGGTCTGGTGCTGGGCGTATCGGCTGGCGGAACCGACGATGCCAACTGGACCGCGCTTGATGCGCTGACGCCGCTTGATTACCTGGTCCTTGGCATTTGTGCAGTTGCAGGTGTCTGGCTGGGAAAAATCGCCCGCCTGCCCGCCGGTCCCGTCTTTGGCCCGATGATTTTAAGCGGGATTGCCCATTACACCGGCCTTGTCACAGTGCCCCCGCCCAGCCTGTTCGTGATTGCGGCACAAATCACCATCGGCACCGTGATCGGCACGCGGTTTGTCGGGGCGACACTGTCCGATATCCGGCGCGAGATCGGGCTGGCAACGTTGTCATCGGGCATCATGCTGGTGATCGCGCTAGGCTTTGCGCAAATGATCGTGCTGGCGGGTGGTATGCCGCTGGCGCAGGCGTTTCTGGCCTATGCGCCGGGCGGTTTGACGGAAATGTCACTGCTGACCCTCGCGATGCAGCAGGATGCGACCTATGTCTCTGTGATACATGTCATCCGCATCACCCTTGTGATCGCTGCCGCACCACTTGTCTTTGCCGCGATCCGCAAACGCGCCCTTTGATTGGAAACCTTGATGTTCAAACATTTGCCCGACGCCCCTTTGGCCGACAAACGCCCGACCACGGCAAATGTGCATGGCGTCACCCTGCATGATGAATTCGCATGGCTGCGCGCGGATAACTGGCAAGAGGCGATGCGCGACCCCGCAAAACTGCCCGCAGATATCGCGGATTATCTGAAGGCCGAGAACGCCTATTACGATCGCGCTATGGCCGACACCGCCGATCTGCAGGCAACGCTGATCGCGGAAATGCGCGGACGGATCAAGGAAGATGATGCATCCGTGCCGCGCAAGAACGGACCCTATGCCTATGTCATGCGATATGCTGAAGGCGACGAACACCCTGTGTTCATTCGCACCGCGCGCGATGGCGGTGCTGAAACAGCCCTGCTTGACGTGAACGCCGAAGCTGCGGCGCATGAATATTTCGATCTGGGTGCAATAGCCGTATCCCCCGGCCATGGCATGCTGGCGTGGAGTGCTGACACCGCAGGCTCGGAGTTTTTCACCCTGCGCCTGCGCGACACGACCACCGGACAGGACAGCGACACGCTGATCCCCGATGTGGGTTCTGTCGCGTGGGTCGATGACCAGACGCTGCTTTATGTCCGCGTCGATGACCGGCACCACCCCAACAAGGTTTATCGTCATAAGATCGGCAGTGACACAGCCGATGATGTGTTGGTGTATGAGGAAAAAGACCCTCGCTATTTCGTCGGCGTCAGCCGGTTGCGGTCAGGGGCCTATGTCCAGATCGCCACCGGCATGAACGATGAAAACGAGGTTTGGGTGATCCCCACAGCCACGCCCGATGCCGCGCCTGCGCTGATCGAGCCGCGCACCGACGGGCTGGAATATGAAATCGACCATCAGGGCGACCAGTTTGTCATCCTGACCAACGCCGATGGCGCGGTGGATTTCAAGATTGTCACAGCGCCGGTCGCCACGCCACAGCGCGCACATTGGGCCGACCTGATCGGCTATCGCGAAGGCCGGATGATCATCGGGATCGCCGCCTATCGCGACTGGCTGATCTGGGTGGAACGTGAAAATGCCCTGCCACGCATCTGCTATCGCGGGCAATCGGGTGAGGTGCAAAGCATCGCCTTTGACGAAGAAGCCTATGCGCTGGGTGCGGACCCGAGTGCGGAATATGAGACAGATATATTCCGCTTTACCTATTCATCGCCCACAACACCGTCACAAGTGTTTGATTTTGATCTGGGCACGGGTGATCGCGTGCTGATGAAGCAGACCGAACTGCCATCCGGCCACGACGCCGCCGATTATGTTACCCGCCGGATCATGGCACCTTCGCATGATGGTGCGCTGGTGCCTGTTACCATCCTTCACCATGCGACGACCAAGGTTGATGGCAGCGCCCCTTGCCTGCTTTATGGTTATGGGTCTTATGGCGCGTCCATGCCCGCAGGCTTTTCGGCCAACCGGTTGTCGCTGGTGGATCGCGGGTTCGTCTATGCCATCGCCCATGTGCGCGGTGGCGAGGAAAAAGGCCGCGCTTGGTATGAGGACGCGAAGTTCGGGCGCAAGGTTAATACGTTCCGCGATTTCATCGCTGCCGCGCAAAGCCTGATTGGGGAAAACTATACCAGCGAGGGCCAGATCGTGATCCAAGGCGGGTCGGCAGGTGGTTTGCTGGTCGGTGCCGTGGTCAACATGCGCCCTGATCTGTGGGCTGGTGTGATCGCGGATGTACCTTTCGTCGATGTGCTGACGACGATCTTGGATGACACATTGCCCCTGACCCCCGGCGAATGGTCGCAATGGGGTAACCCGATTGAAAGCAAGGCGGCGTTTGACGATATCCACGCCTATTCGCCCTATGACAACGTCGCGGCGCAGAATTACCCTGCGATGCTAGTCACCGCAGGTGTGTCCGACCCGCGCGTGACCTATTGGGAACCGGCGAAATGGGTCGCCAAGCTGCGTGTGACCAAGACGGACGACAATGTGCTGCTGCTGAAAACCAACATGACATCGGGGCATTTCGGCAAGACGGGGCGCTTCGCAGCGCTTGAGGATGCGGCGCGGTCCTATGCGTTTGCGTTGAAGGCGGTGGGTCGGGGTTAACCCCGACCTACGTCAACATGCGACCCGTAGGGCGGGGTTCACCCCGCCACATCAGAAGTCCAGATTTTCCACGTTCAGCGCGTTGGTCTGGATGAATTCACGCCGTGGTTCGACGACATCGCCCATCAGCTTGGTGAACAGATCGTCGGCTTCGGCCACATCTTCGACCTTGACCTGCAGCAGTGTGCGCGCGTCGGGGTCCAGCGTGGTTTCCCACAGCTGATCGGGGTTCATTTCGCCCAGACCCTTGTAGCGCTGCAGTGACAGCCCCTTTTCGCCTTCTTCCAGAATGGCGCGCAGCAGATCAAGCGGGCCGTGGATCAGCTGGCTGCGGTCCTTGCGGACCAAGGTCGCAGGCAGGTCGTAGACGTCTTGCAGGCTTTGCGTGAAGGTGCCTGTGCGCCGCGCCTCGCCGGAGCGCAGCATGGTGCCGTCCAGCGTGCGGACCTCTTCCACACCGCGCAGAATACGGGCAAGACGCATGCCCTTGTCCTGCGTGATCCGGCCTTGCCAGCCACGTTCCCATTCCAGCGCGATCAGGTCGAGACGTGCAGCAACGCGGTCGGCAGTACCTTGCAGGTCGTTTTCCACGACGCCGGGCACGAATGCGCCAGCAATCGCTGCCTGTTCCAGAATGTGACGCGGGTAATGGGTGGGGAAGGCTTCCAGCACGCGTTTCAGCTGTCGCGCCTCGTCCACGATACGGCGCAGGTCAGCGCCGGTGATTTCTTCGCCATTGCCTTGGCGCAGCATCGCACCGTCGATGCCTTGTTCGATCAGGTATTCATCCATCGCGGCCTGATCTTTCAGGTACACCTCGGACCGGCCACGCGACACTTTGTACAGTGGGGGCTGCGCGATATAAAGATGCCCGCCTTCGATCAGTTCCGGCATCTGGCGGAAGAAGAAGGTCAGCAGCAGCGTGCGGATGTGTGCGCCATCGACGTCAGCGTCGGTCATGATGATGACCTTGTGATAACGCAGCTTGTCGATGTTGAACTCGCCCCGGCCAATGCCGGTACCCAGCGCCATGACCAGCGTGCCGATTTCCTGAGACCCCAGCATCCGGTCGAAACGCGCACGTTCGACGTTCAGGATCTTGCCCTTCAGCGGCAGGATCGCCTGCGTGCCACGGTCACGGCCTGTCTGGGCGGAACCCCCGGCGCTGTCACCCTCGACCAGAAAGACTTCGGTTTTGGATGGGTCTTTTTCGGAACAATCCTTGAGCTTGGAAGCGTTGAAATTCACATCCATCGCCGATTTGCGGCGGATTTCGCGGGCTTTGCGCGCTGCTTCACGGGCGGCGGCGGCTTCCACGATTTTGGAGATGATGGATTTCGCTGTCGCGGGGTTTTCTTCAAACCATTCGTTCAGCTTCTCGCCCATCAGGTTTTCGACCGCAGGGCGGACCTCGGAACTGACCAACTTGTCCTTGGTCTGGCTGGAAAACTTTGGATCAGGCACTTTGACGGACAGCACGCAGGTCAGACCTTCACGCGCGTCATCGCCTGTCAGGCTGATCTTTTCTTTCTTGGTGATGCCAGTTTCGGTCGCATATTTGATGATCGCGCGGGTCAGCGCGCCGCGGAAACCCGCCAGATGCGTGCCGCCATCGCGTTGCGGGATGTTGTTAGTAAAGGGCAGCACCATTTCGTTGTAGCTGTCGTTCCACCACATCGCGACCTCGACCCCGATGTCGTCGCGTTCACCGACCACATAGATGGGCGTTTCCATCAGCGGGGTTTTCGACCGGTCCAGATATTTAACGAATTCGCGCACGCCACCTTCGTAGAACAATTCAGTGCGCAGGGGTTCGGCAGGCCGCAGGTCTTCGAGGATGATCCGCACGCCAGAGTTCAGAAAGGCCAGTTCGCGCAAACGCTTTTCCAGAATGTGGAAGTCAAAGTCGCGGTTGCTGAAGGTAGTCAATGCGGCAAGAAACGTAATTTCTGTCCCTTTGCGGCCATCGGCATCGCCGACCACGCGCAGGGATTCAACGGTAAAGCCACCCTCGAAACGGGCGTAATGTTCCTTGCCCTCGCGCCAGATGCGCAGTTCCAGAAAATCCGAAAGCGCGTTGACAACAGACACGCCGACGCCGTGCAGACCACCCGAAACCTTGTAGGAATTGCTGTCGAATTTGCCGCCAGCGTGCAGCTGGGTCATGATGACCTCTGCCGCGGAAACGCCTTCACCTTCGTGAATGCCAACAGGAATACCGCGCCCGTTATCGCCCACGGTTACAGAGGCATCAGCGTTGATCCGCACATAAACATGATCGGCGTGACCGGCCAAAGCCTCGTCAATGCCGTTGTCGACGACCTCATAGACCATATGGTGCAGGCCGGACCCGTCGTCGGTGTCACCGATATACATACCGGGCCGCTTGCGAACAGCCTCTAACCCTTTGAGAACCTTGATGGAATCGGCGCCATATTCTTCTTGTTTTTTGTCTTCATCGGGCATTGGGTCAGTCCTATTCCTTGATCCCCAAAATATATGCGGTCTGGCCGGGGATGTCACGCTAATGACACCATATTTTGTGGGTTTTAGGGCCGGTCAGGTCAGGGCAATCACGCAGCCCACAGCGACCAGCAGCCAGCCTGCGACAATGTTGATCCGGCGCAGGGATTCCGGTGATTTCAGCACGCCCCGTATCCGCCCGATAAAGCCCGCAAGAACCAGATTGCCGATCAGCGGCACCGCGACGCTGAGCACGCAGATCGCGATGATATCCGGCACCGTGACCTGCGTGAGATCAAAGAACCCCGGCAGCACACCGATGTAGAACAGCACGGCCTTGGGGTTGCCAAGGATCACGGCGACACCCGCGATGAACCCGGCCCAGCGGCCCGGTCGTGTCAGGCGGCTGTCGGCGCGCAGGGTATGCCCGCCACTGCGGATCAGGCCGATGCCCATGACGATAAAGACCGCAACGGCGACCCATTTCATCACCAGCATGATGCCTGCATTGGCTGACACCAGCCATGCCACGCCAAGGATGGCAGCAAGCGGCCACAGGATATCGCCCAGTGCCACGCCAACGGCCAAGGGCCAAGCGGCGGCAAACCCGCCGGACAGTGACCGCGCCAGAAGTGCTACCCAGACGGGGCCGGGGGTGATGAACAGGATGAACAGCGCGCCGGTATACAACAACAGGCCCGAGGCGGTGACGGTCATTTTATGTCTTTGCGTTCCACGCTGGACAGGCCGTGCGTTTCAGTGACTTCTGCATATTGCGCGCGACTGCCCAGTTCGGTGAATAATTCCGGCCCGGTGCCGGTCATGAAAGCCTGCGCCCCAAGCGCGCAGATTTCGTCATAAAGCGCCGCACGGCGGGTGGCGTCAAGGTGGGCTGCAACCTCGTCCAGCAGTAAAATCGGCGGTGCGCCGAAATCCTGTGCAAGCGCGCGTGCATTGGCAAGGATCAGGCTGATCAGCAGCGCCTTTTGTTCGCCGGTGGAACAATCGCGGGCGTTAATGTCTTTGTCAGCAAAGACGGCGTCCAGATCGGCACGGTGCGGGCCCAGCAGGGTGCGTCCTGCCGCCATGTCGCGGTTGCGGTGCGCCTCCAGTGCCGATTGCAGGTCGTCAGGCAAGGGGTCAGCATAAGTCAGCGTCAAAGTCGCGGTGGGAAAGGCGGTCACTGCCGCGGCCTGCGCCGCGGCCAGTTCGTCAATCGCGCGGTTGCGGTTGGCGGTGATCTGGGTCGCAGCCTCGGCCATTTGCGCCTCGATCGCGGCGTACCAATGCGGGTCGCGGACCATGTCCTTCAGCAGGCGGTTGCGTTCGCGCATCGCCTTTTCATATGTCAGGACGGCATCGGCATGTGTCGGCTCGAAGCTAAGCGTGGCGCGGTCAAGAAAGCGGCGGCGCCCTTCGGCCCCTTCGATCCAGAGCCTGTCCATCGACGGCACCAGCCATAGCACCCGCGCGATGCGGCCAAGGGCGGTTTGAGGTGCTGATTTGCCGTCGATGCGCAATTGGCGGGGGCTGCCCGCCTCGGCCCATGTTTCTAGCTCGTGGACCTGATGCAGGGATTGCAGGATCGCGGTGATCTTCCAGCCAAGTGATTCTGGCCTGCGGGCCAGATCATCTGCCCCGGCACGGCGCAGGCCGCGTCCGGGGGACAAAAGCGAAATCGCTTCGATGATATTGGTCTTGCCCGCGCCGTTTGGCCCGTAGATCGCCATTGGTCTGGCGTCCAGTTCCAGCACAGCACGTTTATGCGACCGGAAATGCGACAGCGCCAGTTCCGACAGGGCAAGTCCGGTCATAGGGGTCGCCGGGAAGGTTCAGTAACGGTGTCGCCTGTCACACGCGCATCGGCATGACGACGTAGATCGCCGACATATCATTGCCTTCACGCATCAGGGTCGGATCGCCGGAAGAATTGAACATGAAAACTGCGTTCTCACGGTCCACCTGACTGGCGATTTCCAGCAGGTATTTCGCGTTGAACCCGATTTCCAGCCGTTCGTCGGAATAGGCCACGGCCAATTCTTCTTCGGCTGCACCGGAATCAGGCGAATTGACCGAAAGGATCAGCCGGTCTTCGTCCAGCGACAGTTTCACCGCGCGCGACCGTTCCGACGACACAGTCGCCACACGGTCCACGGCGCGGGCGAATTCGCTGGCGTCAACTTCCAACCGGCGGGTGTTGCCTTGCGGGATCACCCGTGTGTAATCGGGGAAGGTGCCGTCGATGACCTTGGATGTCAGGGTGATGTCGGGTGTGGCAAAGCGGATCTTGGTTTCTGACACTGAGACGGCGATTTTCATCTCGTCATCGTCCAGCAACTTGCGCAATTCGCCAACGGTTTTGCGCGGTACGATGACACCGGCCATGTTTTCAGCGCCCATCGGCAGTTCAGCGTCGATCCGCGCAAGGCGGTGGCCATCTGTGGCGACGCAGCGCAAGACCTTGCCGGATTCGCCATCAGCGACGTGCATATAGACGCCGTTCAGGTAATAGCGCGTTTCTTCGGTCGAGATCGCGAATTTGGACTTGTCGAACAACCGGCGCAGCACGGGTGCTTTTACCGCGAAATTGGCAGCATATTCAGAGGTCGCCATCACGGGAAAATCTTCTTTCGGCAATGTGGCGAGCGAGAAATTGGATCGCCCTGCCTCGATTGTCAGACGTCCTGTGGCGCTTTCTTCGGTCAGCGACACCAGCGACCCGTCCGGCAGTTTGCGCACGATTTCATTCAGCGTGACCGCCGATACAGTCGTAGCGCCTGCGCGTTCAACTTTGGCCGGGGCTTTGTCGACGATTTCGATATCAAGGTCAGTGGCGCGGAAATGCACCTCGTCCCCTTGCGCTTCGATCAGCACATTGGCGAGGATCGGAATAGTGTTGCGCCGTTCGACCACGGACTGGGCCTGTGCGACGGCTTTAAGCAATACCGCGCGTTCGATGCTGAATTTCATGTCCCAATCTCCGCCTATCTTGATGCCGGACAAGGCCGGGACGCAAAACCTACTGCATTCCGCGCCCGCCTCAAGTGTTTTGTTTATTATGCTGATGCGGGCGTCAAGCGCGCCTATGCTTCCAATGCACGGCGCAGCAGTTCCAGATCATCGGCGATCTGGCTGTCCAACACCTTCAATTCTTCGATTTTGCGCACACCATGCATGACCGTCGTATGGTCGCGCCCACCGAAACGGCGGCCGATTTCAGGCAACGACCGGTTGGTCATCTGCTTGGCCAGATACATCGCCATCTGCCGTGGGCGGGCATAATTGCGCACGCGCTTGGGGCCGATCATGTCGGACAGGCGGATATTGTAATGTTCGGACACTTTGCGCTGGATTTCCTCCACCGTGACCTTGCGGTCAGATGCTTTGAGGATATCGGACAAGCAATCCTGCGTCAGTTCAAGATTAATCTCGCGACCAACCAGCGAGGCGAAGGCAAATAGCCGTGTCAAAGCGCCTTCCAGCACACGCACGTTGGTCGAAATGCGATGCGCAAGGAATTCCAACACACCGGACGCGATCTGCAGGCCCGGATATTGCGCTGAGAACGCGTCGACCTTGGATTGCAGAATGCCAAGGCGCAGTTCGTAATCGGTTGGGTGCAGATCGACCACCAGACCGCATTGCAGGCGTGATCTGATCCGGTCTTCGAGATCCTTGATTTCACCCGGTGCGCGATCGGCGGAAATGATGATCTGTTTGTGACCGTCGACCAGCGCGTTGAAGGTGTGGAAAAATTCTTCCTGGGTGCTGTCCTTGCCCGCGATGAATTGCACGTCATCGACCATCAGCACATCGACTGACCGGAACAATTGCTTGAAATCCATCATCTTGCGTTCGCGCAGGGCGGTGACAAAGCGGTACATGAATTGTTCCGCCGACAGATACAGCACATTCAGTTCCGGCGACCGGCGCTGCAATTCATGGGCGATGGCGTGCATCAGGTGGGTCTTACCCAGACCGACGCCGCCATACAGAAACAAAGGGTTAAAGGTAACGGGCCCGCCATCGGCCACACGACGTGCAGCGGCATGGGCCAATTCGTTCGGTTTGCCGACAACAAACGTATCAAATGTGAAACGCGCATCCAAAGGCGCACCGGTGACATCATCCAGCCCTGCGGGTTTCGCTGCGGGCTTTGGCGCGGCTTTCGGGGTGGCTTGCGCCTGCGACGGTACCTTGAATTGCAGGCGCTGTACGTCTTCGCCCTGCTGGTTCAGGTGATAGATGATCTGGTCGCCGAAATTCTGCGACACGTAATTGCCGATGAAATTTGTCGGCACATGGAAAACCGCAACGCCGCCCACCAATTGGGAAAATTCCAGAGGTTCAATCCAGTTCGAAAAGTTGTTTGCCCCAATCGCGCCTTTCAGTGTGCGCATCACATTTGCCCAAATATCGTTCGTCATTCTTTTCTTTACCTTCAGCCCCCGCACGACCCCACCGCAGAGCCGCACCACCGTCACGCAACATCACATCAACAACGCAAAGCTGTACCATGACCAGAATGTCCCCATCTGGCCGGGATATCGCTTCATTTTTACAAACCATTTGTGGCGCACGATAAACCGTGGGCCAAAAGGCAGCTAGACTGGGTCATGACAGCAGCAAACACCAAAGAGCAGCCTTTGGCATCGACGCAGACACAAAAGAACGGGCACCCCGGCTATCGCCGTTAAACGCCCAGTCACATTTGCATGAAGCCCGACCCTGATAAGATAAAACTATACGGCGCCAGAAGGACGCTTTCATGTTTTTATCGGGCCGATCCCCCCATGTCCCCCCGGAACGATGTGAATCGCATGGCCAAGGTAGCAAGGGGTTTGGGGACGCTTCAACACAACATCGCGCTTGACTCTGACTTTGTCGGGAAAGAATCTGTGACGCCTTTGATTTCAACTGAAAACCCGGCAAGGCGGCAACACATGAACAAAAAAGACGCGCCCTGCTGGGCGCGTCTTTTGTGATTCTGATCTTCCGAAACCGGAAGAATTCAGCCGATAGCTTTGACCCGTGCGGACAGGCGCGACATTTTCCGTGCGGCTGTGTTCTTGTGAACAACACCCTTGGTCACGCCGCGCATCAGTTCTGGCTGGGCGGCACGCAGTGCGGCGGCAGCAACTGTCTGGTCACCAGAGGCGATCGCCTCTTCGACTTTGCGCAGGAATGTGCGGATGCGCGAACGGCGCATTTTGTTAACCTGAAAACGCGCGTCGTTCTGACGGGCCCGTTTTTTGGACTGTGGTGAATTTGCCATTGGTCTTTCCCTTCGTCGGGTCAAATTAAAACTGTTAAGCGCAATTAGCCCCGACCGGGTTCAGTACCGGTGATTCTGGCCAAAGCGGGCCTCTCGCGCATGTGGTGCTGGCCTTAGACCAGTTTTCGCCCAAAGGAAACCCGAAATCTTAGCGGTCGCGGAACTGCGCCTCGCGTTTTTCCAGAAACGCCGCCATACCTTCGGACTGGTCCTCGGTCGCGAACAACGCCTGAAACAGACGGCGTTCATAATGCAGCCCTTCGGCCAGCGTCGTCTCATAGGCGCGATCAACGGCATCTTTGGCGGCAATCGCTGCGATCTGGGATTTTTCCGTGATCTTGATGGCGGCATTGCGTGCCTCTGTCGCCAGATTCTTGGCAGGCACGACGCGACTGACCAGACCGCTACGCTCGGCCTCGGCGGCATCCATGAAGCGGCCGGTCAGATGCATATCCATCGATTTGGATTTACCGACAAAGCGCGTCAGACGCTGGGTGCCGCCCAATCCCGCGATGACGCCCAGATTGATCTCGGGCTGACCGAATTTCGCAGTATCCGCCGCGATGATGAAATCGCACATCATCGCCAATTCGCAACCACCGCCCAGCGCATAGCCCGCAACAGCAGCGATGATCGGCTTGCGGGTGCGGTTGAAACGGTCAGTTTCATTCTCGAAAAAGCGGGTCGTATACATTTCGACAAAGCTTTTGTCGGCCATTTCCGCGATATCCGCACCGGCGGCAAAGGCTTTGTCCGAACCGGTGATGATGATGCAGCGCACCTTGTCACTGGCGTCCGCCTCTTCCAGGGCGGTGCAGAGTTCGCGCAGTAACTTACCGTTAAGCGCATTCATCGCATCAGGCCGGTTCAGTGTGATCGTCGCAACATGTTCGCGCACGTCCAGAATGATGTTCTCAAAAGCCATGCCGCTGTCCTTTTGCTGCTGGTCAGAAACCCCGTGCTTAACAAAGGGTACGTTTGGATCAAGTTATCTTTGGCATTGCGCGCAAAAGAAAGATGAGCGTCCCGATTGCACGATTCGCTGGATTGGCTTTCCGCAACCGTCGGTCACACAGGCAGCACCTTCACGGTCATAAACCTGAAACCCGTGCTGGAAATATCCCAATTCACCGTCGCTTTGCCGGTAGTCACGCAGGCTGGACCCGCCCGCGGCAATCGCCTCTTGCAGGACTTCGCGGATCAATGGCACCAGCGCCGCCACCCGCCGCGCGCTGATCTGGCCCGCCTTGCGCCGCGGGTTGATGCCTGCACGAAACAACACCTCGCAGACATAGATATTGCCCAGACCCGCAACGATCCGCTGATCCAGCAAGGCTGATTTTATTGGCGTATTCCGCCCTTTGAAACGATCAATTAGATAGTCTTCGTGAAAGGTATTGCCCAAAGGTTCCGGCCCGATATCGCGGATCAGCCAGTGATCTTCCTGCGCCGCAGTCGGCATCAGGTCCATCGCCCCGAAACGGCGGGCGTCGTTGAATGTGATCCGTGCACCGCCTTCCATATGCAGCACAACATGGTCATGTTTCGCGGGTGCGGGATGCGGACGGTAAAACGCGCCTTGCGACGCACCCGACACCAGCATCCGGCCCGACATGCCCAGATGGATCAGCAAGGTTTCACCGCTATCAAGATCGACCAGAATATATTTCGACCGCCGCCGCAGGCCCAGCACCCGCCGCCCAGTCAGCCTGTCAACCATATTGTCGGGAAAAGGCCAGCGCAGATCGGGCCTGTTTACGTCGGCCTGCACAATCACCTTGCCTGTCATTGCAGGCGCAATTCCGGCTTTGACGGTTTCAACCTCGGGCAATTCGGGCATGGCGGACTTTCTATCGGCGGGGCGGCGTTGTAAGCCTTTGTCTGCGCCCTATAGTTGGGACGTGCGCAAAGGACCACAAGCCCAGATGACCAACGATACAGACAAGACAACCCATTTCGGTTTTGAAACCGTCCGCGAGGATGAAAAAGCAGGCCGTGTGCAGGGGGTGTTTTCCTCTGTCGCCAGCAAATACGACATCATGAATGATGTGATGTCCGGCGGCGTTCACCGGATCTGGAAAGATGCGATGATGGACTGGTTGGCGCCACGCCCCGGTCAGCGGTTGCTTGATGTGGCAGGCGGCACCGGTGATGTGTCGTTCAGGTTCCTCAAACGCGCGGGACGTGGGCATGCAACCGTGCTGGACCTCACCGAATCCATGCTGGTCGAAGGGCGCAAGCGTGCCGAAGCGGCACAGATGTCCGACAGTCTGGATTGGGTGACAGGCGATGCGATGGCGCTGCCATTTGGTGCCAATACATTCGATGTTTACACGATTTCCTTCGGCATCCGGAACGTCACCCGCCCACAGGACGCCCTGGCCGAAGCGTACCGCGTCCTTAAACCCGGCGGGCGGTTGATGGTGCTGGAATTCAGCCAGATCCCGAACCCGATGATGCAGGCGGCCTATGACGCCTATTCCTTCAACGTGATCCCCCGCATGGGGCAAATCATCGCCGGTGATCGTGATTCGTATCAATATCTGGTCGAATCAATCCGGCAGTTCCCCGATCAGGACACATTCCTTGGCATGGTCCGCGATGCCGGTTTCGGGAATGCGAAGTACCGCAACCTGACCATGGGCGTCGCGGCACTGCATTCGGGCTGGAAACTGTAAGTGCGCGGCCCGCATAACATCATCCGCCTGATCCGCACCGGTGCTACATTGGAACGCACTGGCGCGATGAAGGTGATCCTTGATGCGTTCGATGTCGGGATTTTTCTGCGCATCACGCTGCGGTCGTTGGTTTGGCCCTTTCAATGGCTGGGCTACAAGGGCGATCCATCGATGCCGCCTGCACCCCGCGCGCTGACGGCGCTCGGGCCGGCCTACATCAAGTTCGGGCAAATCCTGTCCACCCGCCCCGATGTCGTGGGCGATGACATGGCCGTGCAACTGCGCGTTTTGCAGGACAAACTGCCGCCGTTTTCGATGGCAGAGGCAAAGGCAGAAATTCAACGCGAACTCGGGATGCCGGTTGAAAAACTGTTTTCCACCTTCTCTGCCCCTGTCGCAGCCGCGTCGCTTGCACAGGTCCACAAGGCGCATCTGGCCGACACGGGCGAAGCTGTAGCCGTCAAAATCCTCCGCCCCGGCATTGAAAAGGCGTTCCGCAAGGATATCGACGCGTTCTATTTCGCCGCCCGCACGATCGAGGTGCTATCCCCCGCGTCCCGCCGCCTGCGCCCGATGGATGTGATCGTTCATTTCGAAGGCGTGGTCATGGGCGAACTTGACCTGCGGCTGGAAAGCTCTGCCGCGGCTGAATTCGCTGCTAACACCAAGGACGACGCCGGTTTTACCGTGCCGCAAGTGCGTTGGCACCTGTCGGGGCGGCGCGTCATGACACTGGATTGGGCCGAAGGCGCGGGCATTGGCGACAACGCAGCCCTTGACGCAGCCGGGCACGACCGCCGCGCGCTGGCCGACCGGGTGCTGGGGCTTTTCCTCAATCACGCGCTGCGCGACGGCTATTTCCACGGCGACATGCATCAGGGCAACCTGAAGGTCAGTGCCAATGGCGATATCATCGCCTATGATTTCGGAATCATGGGGCGGATTGATGAATATACCCGCCGCGTTTACGCCGAAATTCTATTCGGTTTCATCCGCAAAGATTACCAGCGCGTTGCCGAGGTTCACTTCGAAGCGGGCTATGTCCCCGCCAACCGTGACGTTGATGAATTTGCCCGCGCCCTGCGCGCGGTGGGCGAACCCATCTTCGGGATGGACGCCAGCCGCATTTCGATGGCGCGGCTTTTGTCCTATTTGTTCGAGGTCACAGAACGTTTCGGCATGGAAACCCGCACCGAACTGATCCACCTGCAACGCACGATGGTCGTTGTCGAAGGTGTGGCGCGGTCGCTAGATCCGCGCATGAACATCTGGGAAGTCGCCAAGCCTGTGGTAGAAGATTACATCAAACAAAGCATCGGCCCCAAGGCGCTGCTGCGCGATTTGGGGCGCACGGCGATGATCCTGGCACGCTTTGGCCCACAATTGCCCCGGCTCGCAGAACAGGCCCTGATACGCCTGAACAACCCACCACCCGAACCAAAACCGCAACGGCGCATCGCACGTTTGTCGTGGATGGCACTGGGTGGCGTGCTGGTCGGTGGCGCCATGTGGCTTGGTCAGATGATGTAGCGGTGTAATCGACAGGCCTTTCCCGAAAGGCAATATCTTCGGCTTTCCGATTTTGTCTAAGTTTTAAAAGCGCACTTTCGCCCGAACGGGGCCATACACAGTGGACCAAGCCATTCAGCAGCAGATGAGACGCGAGAAGCGTGGCTTGGCACTGCAGCCCAATCGTTATCCACTTAAAGAAAAACAGGCGACAGTTTCTGATCATGGCGGCCCAACCTATCGCACGATGAATTCCGCATGGAGCGCACCACTTGCCTTAATGCTTTTCAAGATGTCGATCATGTCGCGCGGTGACACACCAAGCGCGTTCAGCCCTGCGACCACTTCGCTTAATGATGTGCCACCCGGTACCTCGGCCAACCCGATACCGGGTTCTTGCTGTATCTCCACGTTGGTGCGCGGAACAATCACGGTCTCACCCAAAGAAAAAGGGTTGGGCTGCACCACCAACGGGGCTTCTTGTATCCGAAGCGTCAGATTGCCTTGGCTGACGGCAACACGACTGATGCGCACATCTTCGCCCATGACAATCGTTCCTGACCGCTGATCGACAACCACACGCGCACGCCTTTCAGGTTGCACCAGGATGTTCTCGATGCGGCCGATCACATGGGCCGGTGATGATATATGTGTCGCCGCAATGTTTAGCTCGACAGTGCCAGAATCGGTCATCAACGCAACATGCCGTCCAAAATGATGGTTAATCGCCTGTTCGATCCGGCCAGCCGTCGTGAAATCAGGGGTGCGCAGGGCAAGCCGTAGGCGAGTCATCGCAGTAAAGTCAAAAGCAACCTCGCGTTCGATGGTTGCACCAGACGGGATCACACCCGCCGTTGGAACGCCTTGGATAACGGCGGCGCCTTCACCTGTCGCTGCCGCACCACCCGCAATGATCGTCCCTTGCGCCACGGCATAGATATCACCATCCGCAGCGTTCAAAGGCGTCATGATGAGCGTACCACCCAGAAGGCTATTTGCGTCACCAATTGCTGAAACCGTAACATCCAACGGGCTGCCCGCACGCGCGAAAGGCGGCAAACTGGCAGTCACGAACACCGCAGCAACGTTTTTCGGGCGAAATTGCTCACCAGTGACATTCACGCCAAGCCGCTCTAACGTGCTGCTCAGGATTTCTTCGGTAAATGGCGCGTTACGCAATCCGTCACCGGTGCCGTTCAGCCCGACGACCAACCCGTAACCCACCAGATCGTTTGATCGGACACCGTCAAATTCGACAAGATCCTTGATGCGGATTGGTGCAGCTGTCGCCGTTTGCGACCAAACCAAAAGCACGAATGCCAGCCAGATGATTGATCGCGCCATCAGATGAACCTCAGCAAGCTCAGTTGGGACATTCGGCCCACAACCGTATAGTGGGTTTCCAGCTGAAGTTGCACGCTTTGCAGTCGGGTTGCCGTGTCAAAGGGATCAGCTGAAATCAGATCATTCACGGCCATCCTGAAACCAGTTTCCTGCGCGGACATTTCTGCCATCGCCTCGGACAGTTTTTGCTGTGCTGTACCAATGCGCGCTTGCAACTGCGTCACGCCCGAAGCGCTTTCAAACAACCCGCTAGCCGCTTCCTGGGCGAGTGTCCGTTTTGCATCAGCGCCAAGCCCTGGCAATTCTGTCGACACGGCAAGCAAAACTGCTGCTTTCAAAACATCGCGGATAGCAGGATCATCAGCGCGCGCCGCAATCTCAACGCGGGCACTATCGGAAATGCGGCGCTGCAACATGGGCCCAGTATCCCCACGATAGCCGGTCGTCGCATAACCGCCAGCAGGGTCGTCAAACCACGCCTCGATAACTGCGGCGATACCATCGAAGGTGCGGTCTGGACCGATGGCCGTGACAATTTGGCCAATCATTTCATCCGCGCGAATGACTGGCGTATTGTTGACGTCTTGCCCACCAAAAATCGCCCTGTCCGCAACACGGGTATTCAGGACGGCCACCAACACATCCAATGCGCCACGCGCTGACGTCGCTGCCTGATCAACCTGCGCGGTGGTGCTGTGATCCGCGACCAACAGCAGTTGTGCGGTCAGCTGTCCGCGTAGCTCATTAAACTGACCAAGACCGGTTTGTGCAACGCTTAGCAGTTGATCCGTCTCGCGTGCGGCAAGTCCGAATGCCGCCAATTGTGCCAAGCTATGGTTGATCGCCGTGAACCTTCCGGTTTCACCATTTAAATGGCTGGTGACGTCAGACACACGTCCGGATGACAAGCTTGCCGAAAGTTGGGCGAGGTCTGACTTTATGGCACTGCCCCGACGCATCGAGCCGAATTGCCACGCCATATCGCCGATTGTCGTTACGGACATTTAAATCTCCATCAGGCGCTGCATCAATAAATTGATGGTTTGGATCACTTTTGCATTGGCGGCATAGGCCTGTTCGACCCGAAGAAGGATTTGCAGTTCAAAATCAGTATCTACGCCATTTGCCAATTCTGCCTGGCGAAGGCTGTCCCACTTTGCAGCAGCGAAGCTTTGTGCCGTTTCGGCGGCAAGGCGTTTCGCGCCAATATCCGCCGTAAACTCCGCTATCCGGCCAATTGCAGACCGCGTGCTGGCGCCCGCGACGTCAGATCGCGGTGCGGATAGCGCGGTCAGCCAACGATCCAGTTGGGTGCTTGAACCGGCAGGGCCGGCTGCCGCTGCGTTCAGCCCGTCTCGTAACAGGGTGGGGTCACCACCGCGCGAGGGATCAATTGCGGCGTTCAGAACAAGCCGGCCAGCTAGGCCGGGCAGATCACCAGGGTCAAACGGGTTGCCTAGATCGGTCAACATGCCCGCACCGCCAGGCACCATTGTCGGATCATTTGCCGGATCCTGAAAGCGCGATATCAAGTCGGCTGCGATCAGATCCAGTCCCGACTGTACACCGACCATTACATCATCGCGCAGGTGAAACGCAGCGCCCAGTGACCCGCCACCAAGGCGGCCGATGCCGGTGTTCGGGTTCAGCGGTACGCCATTCAACGTCAACCCACCCAAAGCGCCGGAAGCGAAGGACATGTCAGCTGTGATCGTTGGTGCGCGCACAAATCCGAATTGAACAGGGCGACCATCCAACAGATTGGTTCCCGTGATAGTCATGAGGGCTACGGTGCCGTCTTCACGCTGGACTTCACGTAGCGGAACGATTGTAGCGATTTCATCAACAAGCTGTTGGCGTGCATCCAGCAACCCGGAAGGGTCGTTTCCAGATGCCTTGACCCGCTGAATGTCCTTGTTCAGGTCAGCGACTTGGCGAAGCCCCGTGTTCAGCTTTTCCACATCCGTTGCAATTGCGGCATCAGCTTGTTGTCGTTGGCCTTGGGTGGTGCGCGTTGATTCGTTTAACGCACTGGCGAGATCACCCAAACGGGTGACCACCGCTATTAATCTATTTTCGGCTGCAGGATCACTGCTTGCGCTGATCAGGGCCTTTTCGAAGGCGGCAAATCTTGCTGCCAAGCCTGTCGTGCTGTCCGCGCCGCCAAGGCTGTTTTCAAGGCGCACAAGCGCTTGCGCGTCACGTTGGGTCGCGTTGAGAGCTGTTTCAGCCAGGCGCCTGTCGGCAAGTAAGGCAGGATCAGAGAACCGGCTGATCCCGTCGATCCGCACGCCGGCACCCTTGCCGCCAACCTGCGCAGCAGAAAGATCAACTGATCGCCGCCCATAGCTTTCAGTTAAGGCGTTTGACAGATTTGATGAAACCACCTCTGCCATCCGAGAGGAGGCTGTCAGGCCGGAAACGGCATTGTTAAGAGCGCTTGAAATGCTCATCGCGATTGCTCCTGCGGGTTAGCGCTTAATGTTTGTGGTCTCTTGCAACATCTCGTCGACGGTCTGGATGACCTTGGCGTTGGACGAATAGGCGCGCTGGGTCTGGATCAGGGCCGTTAGTTCACCGGCGACATCTGTGGCTGATTCTTCTCTGGCGTAGCTGACGATATCACCGGTTGGTCCATCGCCAGCGTCCCAAAGAAAGAAAGAGCCGCTGGTTGGCGTCACACGAAAGCTTTGTTGGTCGAGGGTTTCCAGACCATTGACGTTTGGCACGTCAACCAGCGGGATCTGGTAAAGAATGCGGTTGATACCGATATCGAAGGATGCACGGACAAATCCGTTTCTGTCGACCTCAATCGATGTCAGGCTACCCACAGGCGTGCCGTTCTTCGAGATCGAAACAGGCGCGAAAGCATCTGATAGCTGGGTCAGTCCAATCGAGCTGCCAAGTTCACCGATCATGATCTCCATCGGGCCACCATTCACCGCGATCGTCAGGCTACCCGACGACGGGTCGTAGGGGCCACCAAGTCCGGCAGCGGTGCCTGCGACGCTGGCTAGGGTACCACCACCACCACGGGACGCGTCAAAGACCAGTGTATATTCGGCAACAAGATCCGGGATTCCATCAGCGTCAACATCGCTTTCACTGTCACGAATCTGCATTGTCCATTCGTTGGACGCACCGTTCGCAGGCACGGTCGGTGTAAAGCTGAAGCTTAGGTTCGACGACGCGCCAAGGTTGTCAAAGTATTCAACTGACAAGGTTTCCGTGCCGCCTGTCGCGCCTTCGCGGGTGGATGTCGCGGGCAGGTTGACCGCAAGGCTGATTCGCGTCGTCGCTTCGCCGGCGAACTGGTTCGCATTGATCTGCACGGGTACCAGCCCGTCAACCGAATCGCGCGGATAGTTTGGAATGGTACCGTCGGCCAGCGCCGGCACCCCCAACAGGACCAGTCCGCCCGGGCTGACCAGATACCCTTGAGCGTCAGGCCGGAACGACCCAGTCGTGGTCAACAATAATGGATTTTCGCCATTGCCGATCGCAACAGCCGTTGCTGTTGTCACTGGCAGCATGCCGCGCCCTCGCACGGCCAGATCAGTGGGGTTGGATGTCGACACAAGCGCGCCGCGTTCGTCGACCAGACGTGATACGCTGGTGCGGACGCCACCAGCTGAATACGTCCCACGGCCACTTTCGATGACCATTGATTCAAAATCAGTGACCGCCCGCTTATACCCGTAAGTCGACGAATTTGCGATATTGTCGGAAATAGTCGCAAGGCGTGATGCGTTCGCCGCAAGCCCGGAAACACTGGCGTTCATGGAAGATGAGATGCTCATTCAAGGGCCTTTCGAAAGCTCGATTCAAACACTGACCCCCTTTCTTTACAGCCCCCGCCTTAACATGAACCTAACGTCTAAAATGCGATCTGATTTTTCCTAGATATCCGACCGCAGCAAAATCACCTCTATCCGGTTGTTGCGCGCGGCAGTCGTGTCGGCGACCATAGGTTTGCGGTCGCCCGCACCTGTCTGGCGCAGGATCCGCTGTGGGTGCAGGCCACCGTCTTGCAACATTTCGCGCATGCGTGCCGCGCGCCCGCTGGACAAATCCCACAGGTCATCGTCGCGCAACGGTGCTGGTCGCGCGCTAAGATAGCCGTTGATTGCAACACTATTACTGACGCTGGCAAAAAGGCGCGCCAGAAGCGCGGCGATTTCAATCGTCACAGGGTGCGGCACCGTGCTGCCGTCTTCGAACAATTGCGCATCGGGCAGATCAAAGATGTCGATCACCAGCCCTTCGTCTGTCAGTCGGGTCACGATATGGCGCAGCGCCTGTTCGGAAATCATGCTTTCGCCACCTTGACCCAGCAATATCTCTTCGATTTTTTGCAGGGCTGCGACCTGCGCGGCAGCAGCGGTATCCGCTTCAATCTCGGCCTCGGTGCGGACGGGGACTGCGCCGATCGTCGGCTGTCTTGCGCCAGTGCCGCTTTGTGCAAGGGTGTCGTCAGTGAAAATGTTATCACCACCAAACGCACCACTGCCACCGCCAGAAATACGGTTAATCGGGATCGTCGGTGCGAAATAATCCGATATCCCCTTGCGTTGCTGTTCAGTCGTCGCGTTGAGCAACCACATCAACATGAAAAACGCCATCATCGCAGTCACGAAATCCGCATAGGCCACTTTCCAGGCGCCACCATGGTGCCCCCCGCCTTTGACTACTTTCTTGCGCTTGATTATCGTCGGACCGTTCGCATTCTTTGACATACCACACCTCTTCACCACCCCTCATCGGCTTAGACCACGAAGTGTTAAGTCAGGCTTAAAGGCCAAATTCACATCAAACTGAGTGTATTATCCATCGCGCCACCAGACGGGATCGGGGTGGTCGCAGCAAGATGCAGGTTGATCGCAGCTTTGGCGTCGTCAACGGCACCAAGCGCGGCCAGCATGGACTGGGACAGCGCGATAAACGCGACGCCATAATCCTTGCGCCCGTCAGATTCGCGCAAATCCCGAATAACGTGAAACAGATCACTGCGCGCAGTGCCAAGCTGTGCTGTCAGGCGCGTCATCAAGGGGTCTGCGGGCAAAATGCGCGTTGCCAGTCGTGACAGAAGATCATGCTGGCATAGCATGGCGGCACGCTGCTGTGGATCTGACACCGCTTCAACGCGAAGCTGCAGTACGATAATCCGGTCGATCAGATCGGCGGGGTCAACCGGCACAAGAATATCGTTCATCAGCATGTTCCATTGCGATTTACAGCTTTGGAGCTGCACGAAAATGCACGCACCGCTGACTGACATGACCGCTAATGGTTAAACTTGTCAAAAGACCCACCGTACGGTGGTGTGATCACACCTCTTGATCGCTGGACCGGTTTATGTCTGAAACCACAGCTGCATCCAGCACCCTTTGCAAGGCGGCACCTCGGGCAAAGTCTGGGCCGACGGGCTGACCATCGCGGATCGCGGCGATAAAGCGGGCGTAATTGGTCTGCACCGCAGGGGTTTCGACGTCAGTCCAATGACCGGTCAGCAAGTCATCGCCCAAACATGCCGTAAGGTGGCTGGTCGCTTTTTCAAAGCTGATCTTCAGCCCGCCTTTGGTCCCGAAAATCCGCAAGGACAGATCATTGTGATGTCCCGCTGCAAAGCGGCTGGCGTGGATCACACCTGTCGCCCCGTTCTGCAGCGCCAGATGCATCGACATGCTGTCATTTGCATCCAGATGGTAAGGGCCGATCCGGTCACCCGCTGCCTTGGCAAATGTCTTTAAACGGCACGACACACGCGCAACATCCGACCCTACTGCAAAGGTCGCATAATCGACGATATGAACACCGACATCCCCCAGCACACCCATCGACCCATGCGCAGAGGACAAACGCCAAAGCCATTGATCCTCTGTCTGCCAATCGCCCCATGCGGGCTGGACCAGCCAGCTTTGTAGATAGGACGCCTCGAAATGGCGCACTTCGCCAATAGCACCTTGGGCGATCAGATCGGCGGCATGCATCAGCGCGGGCACATTGCGATAGGTCAGGTTCACCATATTCACAACACCGGCAGCCTGTGCCGCCTGCGCCATGTCCGTCGCATCGGCGTGGTTGATCGCCAGCGGCTTTTCGCACAACACATGCTTGCCTGCGGCGAGCAACGGCATCGTCGTGCGGTGATGCACGGCGTCGGGGGTCACGTTGGACACAGCGTCGAATTCGCCCCACGCCAGTGCATCATTGACCGAGGCAAAGCGGTGCGGCACATCCCATTGTTCGCAGAACGCTGCCAGATTTTCGGCGCTGGTATCGACACCACCCACAACCTGCACATCGGGGATGGTGCGATAAGCCTCGACATGGGCATTGGCCATCCCACCGGTGCCGACGATCAGGACGCGTGTCATCGAAAGCCGTCCTCGCCATCGCGATGCAGGCGTGGGCCGCGTTCTGTGATCGGTTCCAGTGCGGACTCAACCGGCACATTTGGGGCGTCGTTCACATCCTTGATGCGTGGCGCCGGGTTATGTGCCCAGCGCACGGCGTTACGCAGCACGGTTTGCACATTGGCGTCGTGATAGGTCGGATAGGTTTCGTGACCGGGGCGGAAATAGAACACATTGCCTGCGCCGCGTTTGTAGGTCAGGCCGGAACGGAACACCTCGCCGCCCTGAAACCAACTGATGAAAACGGTTTCCAGCGGTTCGGGTACGCCGAAAGGTTCACCATACATTTCTTCATTCTCAAGCGTGAAATGGTCGGGCAGACCGGCCGCAATCGGATGGTTGCGTGACGTGACCCAAAGACGTTCGCGTTCACCGGCCTCGCGCCATGTCAGATTGCAGGGGGTACCCATCAGGCGCTTGAAAATCTTGGCGAAATGCGCCGAATGCAGCAAGATCAGGCCCATACCGGCATGAACATGTTCTGCCACACGTTCGACGATTTCGTCGGCGACATCACCATGCGCGGCGTGACCCCACCACAGCAGCACATCGGTCTGCGCCAGCCGTTCTTTGGTCAACCCGTGTTCAGGCTGTTGCAACGTCGCGGTTTCAGCGGTGATTCCATCGCTGCGCAAGGCGGCGGCGATGGCTTCATGCATCCCGTCAGGATAGATATCAGCGACGGTTTTATTGGTCTGTTCGTGAACATTTTCACCCCAGACAAGGGCGCGGATCTGCATTTTGATGACTCCTCCCAAAGCGCTTTGGCGGCTATGCTTAGAGACAATCACAGCAGGAGCAAGGGCCTGTCGTGACGACATTCATCGCCGCGCGACCGATTGGCGCAGTGTCAGCTTTAGTTTACACTTGCCCCAGGGCATAATGTCACTCTAAACTGACAGTATGACCGCGATATCCGATATATCCACGACCCATTCCCGCCGTTGGCCCGAACCAAGGGCCATGCTGCGCCTGATCAAACCTGTCACATGGTTCCCGCCGATGTGGGCGTTTTTGTGCGGGATCGTGGCGTCAGGTGTCAGCCCTGCGGGGAATTGGTTCCTGATCCTGCTGGGCGTACTGCTGGCAGGCCCGATTGTCTGCGGCATGTCACAGGCGGCAAATGACTGGTGCGACCGCCATGTCGATGCAATCAACGAACCAGACCGGCCAATCCCGTCAGGGCGCATACCGGGGCGCTGGGGGCTGTGGATCGCGCTGGCGATGACGGGGCTTGGCCTTGGCGTTGGCTATCAGCTGGGGCCTTGGGGTTTCGGCGCGACGATCCTCGCGATCATGGCCGCATGGGCCTATTCGGCAGAGCCTTTCCGCGCAAAGAAATCCGGCATCTGGGGGCCTGCGCTGTGTGGTCTTGCCTACGAAACACTGCCCTGGATCACGGGTGCTGCGATTTTGGCCGCTGGTGCGCCGTCTGTGCCTGTCATCACCATCGCCGTGCTTTACGGGCTGGGCGCGCATGGCATCATGACGCTGAACGATTTCAAAGCGGTCGAAGGCGACCGCGCCATGGGTCTGCGGTCTTTGCCCGTCACGCTTGGCCCTGATGGGGCCGCGCGCGTCGCCTGTTGGGTCATGGCGGTGCCGCAAGTCGTCGTGATCGGCCTGCTGTTTTTCTGGTCCCATCCGTTCCACGCGCTGGGCATCACCGCGATGCTGGCAGTGCAACTGGCCGCGATGCGGGTGTTGCTGCGTGATCCCTTGGGCAAGGCGCAATGGTATCAGGGCATGGGCATTCTGTTTTACATCAGCGGCATGATGATCGCCGCTTTCGCGCTGCGAGGTATAGCATGACGCTGACATGGGTGCAGATTTTCCGGCTCGGTCTGGTCCAGATGGCATTAGGTGCGATTGTTGTTTTGATGACGTCGACCCTGAACCGCCTGATGGTGGTTGAATTATCCCTGCCCGCAGTGATCCCCGGTCTGCTGGTCGCGCTGCATTACGGCGTACAGATGTCGCGGCCCAAATGGGGCCATGCATCCGACGCAGGTGGGCAGCGGACACGCTGGATCATCGGTGGCATGGTCGCACTGGGCGCAGGCGCGCTGATCGCGACCTTCGGGCTGATCGTGCTGGAGGCGTCGTTTCTCTGGGGCATGGCCATTTCCATCATCGCCTATGCGCTGATCGGTCTGGGTGTGGGTGCGTCTGGCACTTCGCTGCTGGCGCTTTTGGCCACGACCACTGCACCACATAGGCGCGCGGCGGCAGCAACAATCACATGGCTGATGATGATCTTCGGCATCGCCATGACCGCAGGTATCGTCGGCACATTGATCGACCCCTATACCCCGCTGCGCCTGCTGGAAATCGTAGCCGGAGTCGTCCTGATCGCCATCACTGTTACCACGCTTGCCGTCTGGGGCGTCGAACGTGGGCTGAAAGTCACCCGCGAACCCGACCCGACCCCGTTCCGTCAGGGTCTGGCAGAGGTGTGGTCCGAACCGCGCGCTCGCAATTTCACGCTGTTCGTCTTCCTCGCCATGACCGCCTATTTCATGCAGGAACTGATCCTTGAACCCTACGCCGGGTTGGTGTTCGGCCTGACACCGGGGCAGACAACATCGCTGTCAGGCGCGCAAAACGGCGGTGTCTTTCTGGGAATGCTGACCGTGGGTATCATGGCGACAGGCCTGAAAATAGGCGCTTTGCGCAATTGGGTGATGGCGGGTTGTCTTGGGTCGGCGGGGGCTTTGGCCGTCATCACCTTGCTTGGCCCCATCGGTGCGGGTGCGCCGATCATGCCTGCGGTCGTCGCTTTGGGCTTTTTCAACGGCATGTTCGCTGTCGCCGCCATTGGATCAATGATGGCGCTGGCCGGTGAAGGCCGCGCGCGGCGCGAAGGCACGCGGATGGGCCTTTGGGGTGCCGCACAAGCCATCGCCGCCGGTTTTGGTGGCCTGCTGGGGGCAGCCATGGCCGATGTTTTGCGGCTGACCCTGCCCGACGCGCAGGCCTTTGGCGCCGTATTTCTGTTTGAAGCCAGCCTTTTCATTGCTGCGGCCTTTGTCGCCGCCAAAATCATGGACCGCAAAATGCCGTCCGCAACCCTCGTTCCGGGAGAATAGCCAATGCAATATGATGTCGTCGTCGTAGGTGCGGGGCCTTCCGGGGCCACTGCTGCCGAAGATCTTGCCCGTTCAGGCCACAAGGTCGCTTTCATCGACCGTGAAGGCCGGATCAAACCTTGCGGCGGTGCCATCCCGCCCCGTCTGATCGCGGATTTCTTTATCCCCGACGACCAGATCGTGGCCAAGGTAAATACTGCGCGGATGATCTCGCCCACTGGGCGGCAGGTCGATATTCCGATTGAAAACGGCTATGTCGGCATGGTGGACCGCGAACATTTCGACGCTTTCCTGCGCCAGCGTGCGACAGATGCAGGCGCACATCGCTATTCCGGCACCTTTACCAAGATCAGCCGCGACACTGACGGCACCCATGTTCATTACCGCGACAAGATCAGCGGCAATGACATGACCCTGACTGCCAAACTTGTCATTGGCGCCGATGGTGCCCGGTCCAATGTGGCGCGGGCTGAAATCAAGGACGGCGACAAGATACCCTATGTCATCGCCTACCATGAAATCATCGAGGCCCCCGCCGCCAATGCCAGCTATGACCCGCTGCGCTGTGATGTGATCTATGACGGTCGCATTTCGCCTGATTTCTATGGTTGGGTGTTTCCGCATGGGGCACAGGCCAGCGTTGGCATGGGGTCGATGATCAAATCGGTCGATGTCAAACAGGCCACGGCCGATTTGCGTGCGGCATCCGGACTAACAGATTGCAAAACGATCCGCCGCGAAGGTGCGCCGATCCCATTGAAACCGTTGGATTGCTGGGACAACGGTAAGGATGTGGTGCTTGCCGGTGACGCTGCGGGCGTTGTCGCCCCGTCCTCTGGCGAAGGCATCTATTACGCGATGGTTGGCGGGCGTGTTGCGGCAACCGCCGCGGCGGCTTGTCTTGCGACGGGCAGGGTGAAAGACCTGCAAATCGCTCGGAAATTGTTCATGCGGGAACATAAACAGGTTTTCCGCGTTCTTGGTGCAATGCAGAACGCCTATTACCGCAGCGACGAACGGCGCGAACGCTTTGTGTCCCTGTGTCATGATGTCGACGTGCAAAAGCTGACGTTCGAGGCTTATATGAACAAGAAACTTGTGAAAGCGCGCCCCATGGCCCATTTGAAAATCGGCATCAAGAACCTTGCGCATCTGACGCGGCTGGTATCGCCGCTGCGGACGTGACGATCATGATCCCGGCCTGGGTCAACGGCAAACTGCAACCGGTAGAAAAGCTAGAGGCGCATCAGCGCGGGCTGAAACACAAGGCGGTCAGCGTCTTTGTGATGAATCGCGGGCGCGTGCTGATCCAGCAACGTGCGTTGGGCAAATACCACACGCCCGGACTTTGGGCGAACACCTGCTGCACGCATCCCGAATGGGACGAAGACCCCGCCACCTGCGCGCTGCGCCGATTGGACGAAGAATTGGGGATCACGGGTCTTTATCCTGCGCACCGCGACCAGATCGAATACCGCGCAGACGTGGGCAACGGCCTGATCGAACACGAACTGGTCGAGGTTTACGTCGCCGACGCCCCGAGCGACCTGAAGATCACCCCAAACCCCGCAGAGGTGATGGCAACCCGCTGGGTCGATTTCTACGACCTGTCCGCCGATGTCACCCGCCACCCCGACCAATACACGCCGTGGCTGCGCATCTATATGCAAGATTATCAGGATGTGATCTTTGGCGACTTGATGCGCGCGGTCTGAGCCCCTTTTCGTTGCCTCCCAAAAAGTGTTTATGGGGCGCAACAGGAAAGGATCGCGACAATGGCGCTTTGGGTTTTCGGATATGGGTCACTGCTGTGGAACCCCGGCTTTACCCCCCTGCGTGCAACCAAGGCGCGACTGGCTGACTACCACCGCAGTTTCTGTATGCTGTCCATCCATCATCGCGGCACGCCCGATGACCCCGGCCTTGTGCTGGCGTTGGATCATCAGCCCGGCGGGCAATGCACCGGCGTCGCGTTTCAGGTTGCCCCCGAAGAAGAACCCGCCGTGCTGGAAACGCTGCGCGAACGCGAACTAGTGTCATCTGCCTACTACGAAGACCACGTGACCCTGACCTGCGACGATGGCGAAAAAATCGACGCTCTGGCCTATATTGTGGACCGGACACATGCCCAGTATTGCCAGTTCGATCTGGAACGGCAGGCACAGATGATCGCCCGGGCTGTGGGCGGCCGCGGGCCGAATACGGAATACCTTTACAATACTGCCGCACACCTGACAGACATGGGCATCAGGGACGCCGATCTGTCTTGGCTGGCCGACCGCGTTCGTGCCTTGACAGCAACATAAGCGCCGCGCGAATTTATTTGGGTTTAGTGCTATCGCGCCATATGCTGCTATGGGGGGACGGAACGACCACCATATGAGGATGAACCTCCGTGTCAGAAAAACGGGCAGCTAAGATAACGGCACAGTTTTCCCAACCCATCCGGCAATTGCTGTTCATGTTGACCGTGATCGTGCTGGTCGCGGCGGGGCTGTATCTGGGACTGAACCAGATCAGATCGATCTTTATGTCAAACCCCTACCTGAACGGCGTCATTGTGGCGGTTTTCGTGCTGGGCGTACTGTCATGTTTCAATCAGGTGTTCCTGCTGATGAATTCGGTCCGCTGGATCGAAAGCTTCGCACGCGAAACCGGTGGCCACAACTTCACCGCCGCGCCATCACTATTGGCACCATTGGCGACGTTGCTACGGTCGCGCGGGGCCAGAACGCAGATTTCGTCCAGCTCTGGCCGGTCGATCCTTGATTCTGTCGCACAGCGTATCGACGAAGACCGCGAAATTACCCGCTACATTGGCAATGTGCTGATTTTCCTTGGCCTACTGGGTACGTTTTACGGGCTGGCCACGACGGTTCCCGCGCTGGTCGAAACAATCAGGTCCCTGAACCCCGGCGAAAACGAATCCGGTGCCGATATCTTCGGGCGGCTTCAGGCCGGACTAGAGGATCAGCTGGGCGGCATGGGCACGGCCTTTTCCAGCTCTTTGCTGGGGCTTGCAGGATCGCTGGTTGTGGGTCTTCTGGAACTTTTCGCAGGGCACGGGCAAAACCGGTTCTACCGCGAGTTGGAAGAATGGATGTCCACCATCACCCGCGTCGGCATTGACGGCGACGAAGGCACAGGCGGCGGTGGCGCAGCCGCTGCTGCCGTCGTCGAACAGTTGGGCGAATTGACAGATACGATCCAGATCATGCTGGGTCAAAGCGCGTCAGACCGCGAAACCACCGACCGGCGTTTTCAGGCGCTGGCCAGCGCGATTGAAATGCTGGCACAAGCCACCACCACCAGCGACACCCCCATCATGCTGGAACGCGTGGCCAACGGGCAGGACCAGTTAATCAAAAAGCTGGATGACAGCGGCATGGGCGGCATCGACGCCGAAAGCCGGATGCGGCTGCGGTCGATTGATGTGCAATTGCTGCGCTTGCTTGAAGAAATCTCTGCCGGACGTCAGGAAAGCATCAGCGCGCTGCGCGACGATCTGGCGACCTTGGCCACAGCAATCAAGGGTCGGGGTTGATCCATGGCGCTTAGCCGCAGATCATCCAACCGGTTCCAGAACGCCATCTGGCCGGGTTTCGTCGATGCGATGACGGGCATCTTGCTGGTGCTGATGTTCGTGCTTAGCATCTTCATGGTGATCCAGTTTGCCTTGCGAGAAACGATTACCGGGCAGGAAAGTGAACTCGACAGCCTGTCCAATGAAATGGCCGCCCTTGCCGCGACCTTGGGCCTTGAACGCGACCGGACCGCAGCGCTGATCGCCGAACGCGCGGCGCAAGATCTGGCGCTGGACGAAGCGCAAAGCCAGATTTCAGGGTTCGAAGCGCAGGTCGCCGGTCTTTTAGCGGACCAGCGCGCAGCACAGCAAACGATTGCAGGGCTGCAAGATGCGCAGGACCAGCTTATATCGCAGCAGGACGCGCTGAACCTCGCACTTGCTCAAGCGCGTGACGAAATTGACGCCGGCGCAGAGGCCGCACGCCTTGCCGCCGCACGCCGCGAGGCGCTGGAAGCCCTTGTCGCTGATCTTGAAACCGCACGCGACGAAGACGCCGCCCAGATCAGTGCACTGGAAGCAGAACGCCTGACAGATGCTGCCGCCGCTGCCGCCTTGCGCGAAAGGCTGGAAAACGCCGATGCCGAACTGACCGCGATGACCCTGAACCTTGAACGCCAACGGCGCGAGGCCGAGGAAACGCTGACCATGCTGGCCGCCGCCCGCGCCGCACAGGACGCGCTGGACACCGAACGCGCCGAGGCGATGACAGAGGCCGAAAGACAAGCCAACCTGCTTGCCATCGCCAATGCCACCTTGTCCGAACAAGAAGCGTTATCCGCCGAAAGCCAGCGGCAGGTCGCGGTGCTGAACGAACAGATCCTTGCGCTGCGCAATCAGGTCGGCACCTTGCAAACCCTGCTGAACATTGCCGAAGACGCCGACCGCGAAGCGCAGGTGCAGATCGAAACGCTGGGCGCCCAGTTGAACACCGCACTGGCCCGCGTCGCATCCGAAGAACGCCAGCGCCGTGTTCTGGAAGAGGCTGAACGCATCCGGCTAGAGGCAGAAACGCTTCGCCTGCAGGAAGAAACAGAAAATCTGGCGCGCTTCCGGTCCGACTTTTTCGGCCAGTTGCGGCAGGTTCTGGAAGGACAGGACCGGATCAGGATCGAAGGCGACCGTTTCGTCTTTTCATCCGAGGTGCTGTTCGACGTTGGCCAAGCCGATCTGTCACCGCTTGGCCGTGCCGAAATCGCGAATATCGCGGGTATCCTGCGCGACATTGCAGATGACATCCCCGACGGAATCGACTGGATCATCCGCGTAGACGGGCACACAGATGATATCCCCGTGTCCCCCGGCGGGCGTTTTTCCACGAATTGGGAACTTAGTCAGGCGCGCGCCTTATCGGTGGTTTTGTTCATGGCACAAGATCTGGGCATCGACCCCCGCCGTCTGGCCGCCAACGGCTTTGGCGAATACCAGCCGCTGAACCCCGACAACACGCCCGAGGCGCGGGCACAGAACCGCCGGATCGAATTGAAACTGACCGAAAGGTAGGTCGGGGTTTACCCCGACACCGGCCGCACCTTCACCGCACCCGCGGCAGGTTTCGGCGTCTCGTTCATATCCGGCAGCAGACGTTTGTGTTTGCGGATTTCGTTCAGCAACGCGCCAAAGGTAGTCAGGCCCCGCGCCTCCAGCATCGGCACCATGCGCAGGAACACATCACGCGTCGCAATCGCATCACCAAGCGCTGTGTGGCGGTGTTCGTCCAGTATCTTGACATCCAGACGGGCCGCCAGTTCATCCAGCGTATGGCCTTCGGTCACACCAAACAGCACGGCAGAAATCAACACGGTGTCCAGCACCGGATGGTCGAACTTTGCACCGATCTGCGCGGAATAGCGGTGAAAGAACGCCAGATCGAAAGGCGCGTTATGCGCAACCAGCACCGCGTCACGGGCAAAGCTGTGAAACTTGCGTCCGGCTTCCGGCATGGCGGGGGCATCTTTGACCATCTGGTCGGTGATCCGGTGCACCGCAGTTGAACGGGCAGGGATCGGACGACCGGGGTTGACCAGAATATCAAGCACCTCGCCCGGCGCTTGCTGGCCATTCACGACACGCAACGCCCCGATCTGGACGACTTCATCTTTGTTGGGCAAAAATCCTGTGGTTTCGGTATCGAACACGACATAGGTCAGTTCGCGCAGCGGCATTTCGGCAATGTCACCTGTTGCTGTGCGGCTGGTCATCTCGAAATCAAAGACGACAGGGCGGGCTGGGCTGGTTTCGCGCGGAACAGGAAAGCTGAGCATATAGCCTTGTTCCGCCCCCAGATAGTGCAAGGTCACATCCAGCAGGCGCGCACCATCAGCGGTGGCCACCTGCTGGTCCAGCGTGCCATGGCCGCTGGCGTGCAGGTTCGACAAAGCGGCGCGCAAATAGGTTTCATCGAAGTAATCAAACACCTTTTGTCCCAGCCCCAGATGGTGCTGGTCATCCAGCATCATCGCCGCATGCCCGTCATATAGCGCAACGCGGTGATCCGGACTGACCATCAGCACAGCAGCAGGGATCGCGGACAGGATACGCGTCAGATATTCCCGCTCTGCCGCAAGCTTGCTGGTGTAACGCGTCAGATGGTCGTCCGCCTCTTCGCGGGCGGCAGAAAGGCGGGCCGTCAGGGCGGCCGCCCCTTTTGCCAGATCACCCAGATGACGGGCCATTTCAATATCGATGCCGCGCCGCATGTCGGTGGCGGCATGGGCCTGCATCGCGGCAGCAAGCCGTTCCATCGGACGCACGACCATGTCGTCAAAAATGAACCACATCACCGCACAGATACCCAGAATACCAAAACAGGCCATCAGCCCCGCGCTGATCAGGGCTGATCTTGGGTCTGCATGGTCAAGCCGGCTATCGGCCAGCACCATGGCACCGGCCACACCGCCGATGCAGGCAAGTGCGAGCAAAGCGAAGAAAGCAAGGGTGCGCTGGCGCGGGCGAAGCCGGTCAAACATTATACAGGCTCCTGACAGACAAGGGCTGTTGCGGGGTCATCCGGTCCGGTCTGGTCCCAGCGCGGCACGCGGATAGAACCATCGTCCTGAAACACCACATCGCCATCGATCAGCGCGGACCGGCCTTGTGCGCAGTCAAACACAGCCGTGCGCATCTGAACAGGCTGCCAGCGCATGAAGAACACAACATTCGTCAAGCGCAGATCAGGCAGGTTTGCATTGCGCTGGACGCCCGCAACATCAACCGCCGCAAAACGGTTCACATAGGGCAGCACATAGGTCCAGGGGCTGAACGGCGCTGAGTAATCACCGGTCGAGATGACTTCGTACCCGCTAGGTAACAGGGTCAATGTGCGCGGATACCAGCGGTATTCGTTGGTCAGGCTCATCAGGATCATACCCCCGCCAGCAAAGGCGGGCACGATCCAGCGTGGCAAGCGCCGGCCTGTCAGCCGGTTCAGGATCAGCGCGACGCCTGCGGCGGCAAAGCCTGCGGCGACGATCGTGATAATATCGACATACATTCTTGGTCTCCTTGGTCTGTGTCTTGTCCCTGGTCCGCCCTGTCGATCACAACGGGCCGGGGATGTCAGCCAATCACACCGCGCCCTTGGGTCACGGCAGACTGCATCGTGCGCACGACGACAAAGGCGTCGCGCAGGTGGCTGCGTTCAAATTCGGACAGCACATTCGGGGACATGAAATTGTCCGGTTTGCGCCCCGTGCGGATCAACCTTGCCTGATGATCCAGCCGCGTCTGGGCGATCAGGTCATACGCATCAAGCAGATCCCGCCCCCCGGTCTGGCTGATTAACCCCGCGCCGTGTGCGCTTGCGATCCGCGCGCGGGTGTTGACGCTGTCAAGCTGGCCGCGCAGCGCATAGATCCGGCCAAGATCGACAACGGGAATCACACCGTTCATTTTCATATCAATCAGGTTTTTATGTTCACCGCTGCGCAAAGTCGCAAAGCCCCGCAGCAGGCCCAGTGGCGGGTTATGTTTCAGCGAATTCGACACCATATGCGCCACAAAAATCGAATTGCGCGCAGCGGATTCGAGCGTCTCGCGATGCAGATCCTCGAACAGGGACCGCGTGCCGCCGATGGGCCGCAGATCGAACATCACAGATGCCAACATCTGCGCCTCGGTGCTGGGGCTGTCGATCCAGCGCCGGAAATAGCTGCGCCAGACGCGGACGGGCTGGCACCAGCGCGGGTTGGTCGCCATCATATCGCCAGGGCAATAGAAATAGCCCGCCTGATCCAACCCGTCGCTGACGAATTTCGCCAGATCCGCAAAATAAGCCATATCGCCGTCAGTGGCGGCATCATCCAGCATCAGACAATTGTCCTGATCCGAGATGCCGGTCTGTTCCTGCCGGCCCTGCGACCCGCAAGCCAGCCACAGATACGGCACCGGTGGCGGGCCAAGCTTTTCTTCGGCCAGCGCCAGCAGGCGGCGGGTGATCGCGTCGGCGATATCGGTAATCAGGCGGGTGACGGTTTCATGCCGGTTTCCCGCGCCAACCAACTGGACCAGGAGCTGCGGTATGCGTGCTGTAGCAGCGGCCATCGCCTCGGGGGTGCTGGCGCGCACGACGTCGCGCACCAAGGATGCGGAATTTGTCGCCTGAAACCGCGTCAGGTTGGTCTGGGTGACGACGCCCAGCAACTTGCCCTGATCGACGATAGGGACATGCCCGAAACGGCGTTCCATCATCATATGCAACACATCAGACCCGATCGCCGACGGTGGCAACGTTTCAGGATCGGCAGTCATGATGTGGTGGACGGGCAGGCCCGTATCCAGCCCTTCGGCCACGACACGGTTGTTGATGTCGTGCAGCGTCACGATCCCCGCCAGTTTGGCGCCCTGCATGACGGGCAGGCAAGAAATCCGGTGCTGGCGCATCAGTTTGGCGGCGTCGGTGATGGTGTCATCTGCCGTGCAGGTAACAGGATCGCCAGCCATCAGCTGATCGACACGGGTTTCGGTCAGCGTGGCGGGGCGGGTCGCATCAGCGGCCTCGCGCCCCCGGCCACGGGTGAAAAAGCGGTGTGCACCGGCATTCACTGCAATCAGATCGCGAAAGGCATCCGTCGGCAGCAACAGCAGTTCACCATCGGTAAGCGCGCGGGCATTGGTGCCGGTCTTGCCATCACGCATCAGACCACGTTCACCAAAAGAATTCCGGGAACTCAGCTGCGAGACGATCTCGCCGCTGTCAGAGGTGATTTCAACCTCGCCATCAAGAATGACGTAAAGCCCGTCGCAGGGTGCGTTGATCGGATAGATCACGTCGCCCTTGTGCATCGGCAGGCGGGTAAATTGGGTCAGGACGCGCTCTAGATCAGCGTCCGGCAGACTGTCATAGGGGTGGATCGACAAAAGAAAGCGGCGCAGATCAATCATGGATCGGGGCATCTGATGCATCCTTGTCCAGCGGCAACCTGCGCGCCCGACATTTGAAAAGTGAAAGCGGGCAGTCCTTGCAGACCGCCCGCCCTGTGGTCTTAGTGACCGGTTGCGGCACCCGCACCTTTTGGTACGCGGATCGATTCAACCAGTTCCTGGATCTCACGTGGCGGTGCTTTGGTCACAGCCGATACCAGATAGGCAGAGCCAAAGTTCAGGATCGCACCCACGGTCCCGAAGGACGCTGGCGAAATACCGAACAGCCAGTTGTCAGGCGTGTTGGCCAAAGTCGCTGTGCCGGGGATGAAGAACCAACCCAGATACAGGAAGATGTAGATGGCTGTTGTGAACAGACCCACCAGCATCCCGACAATCGCGCCTTCCTTGTTCACACGCTTGGAGAAGATCCCCATCATGAGCACAGGGAAGATCGTCGCCGCTGCCAGACCGAAGGCCAGCGCCACCACCTGAGCCGCAAAGCCCGGAGGGTTAAGCCCAAGCCATGTCGCCAGCAAAATGGCAAAGCCCATCGAAATCCGCGCAGCCAGCAATTCGCCTTTTTCGCTGATGTTCGGGTTGATCGAGCCTTTGATCAGGTCGTGCGACACAGCAGACGAAATCGCAAGCAACAGACCTGCTGCCGTCGACAAAGCCGCTGCCAGACCACCAGCCGCAACCAGCGCAATCACCCAGCCCGGAAGCTTTGCAATCTCTGGGTTGGCCAGAACCATCATGTCGTTGTCGATCCGTGTCAGCTCGTTGCCTTCCCAGCCACGTTCGGCGGCGATTGCCTGCATCTCAGGATCGGCGTCGTTGTAGTACTGGATCATGCCATCGCCGTTCTTGTCCTCGAACGCCAACAGACCTGTGTTAACCCAGGTGTTGATCCAGGCCAGTTCAGGGTTGGTGTTGATTTCTTCAAGCGACAAGGCTTCGCCGTCCAGCGCGTTACCTTCAACGGCGTTTGGCCAGAATGTGGTCGTGATGTTCAAACGCGCCATCGACCCCACGGCAGGTGCCACAGTGTACAGCAATGCGATGAAAACCAGCGCCCAACCAGCAGACCAACGTGCGTCAGCAACCTTTGGCACGGTGAAGAAGCGGATGATGACGTGTGGCAGACCGGCAGTACCGATCATCAGCGACATGGTGAAGAAGACCATGTTCAGCATGGATGTCGTGTCAGCGGTATATTGGGTAAAGCCCAATTCGACCACGACCTGATCAAGTTTGCTCAGGAATGACACATCACCGCCCGTTGGCGCATAGCCCCCCAACAGACCCAGCTGCGGCAGGAAGTTGCCAGTGATCTGCAAAGAGATGAAGATCGCGGGAATGGTGTAGGCCACGATCAGAACGCAATATTGCGCCACCTGCGTGTAGGTGATGCCCTTCATCCCGCCGAAAACAGCATAGATGAAAACAATCGACGCACCGATATACAGACCCATATCCGTAGATACTTCGAGGAAGCGGGCAAAAGTCACACCCACACCACGCATCTGGCCGATCACGTAAGTCACCGAAATGACGATCAGACAGATCACGGCGACAAGCCGTGCGCCTTTGGAATAGAACCGGTCACCGACGAATTCCGGCACGGTGAATTTGCCGAATTTGCGCAGATAAGGTGCCAGCAGCAGTGCCAAAAGCACATAGCCCCCGGTCCAGCCCATCAGGAAGGACGATTGCGCATAGCCGCCCGCAGGCGCCAGCGCGATGATCCCCGCCATCGAGATGAAAGACGCCGCCGACATCCAGTCTGCCGCCGTCGCCATGCCGTTCATCACAGGCGGAACGCCCTGCCCGGCTGCATAAAATTCCGCGGTCGAGCCCGCACGGGCCCAAATCGCGATGCCGATGTAAAGCGCAAAGGACGCGCCGACCACCAGCAGGTTGAGTGTATACTGATCCATTGGTTTCCCTGTCCCTAACTCTTATTCCTCGACGCCGTGTTCAGCATCGAGTTTGTTCATGCGCCAGGCGTAGAAAAAGATCAGCACCAGGAACACTAGGATCGAGCCTTGCTGCGCGAACCAGAATCCCAGATCGGCACCGCCGACAGAAATCCCGCTCAGCGCGGGCCGCAAGATGATGCCAAAGCCGAACGATACTGTCGCCCAGATCGCAAGACTAATGAGAATGATCCGCACGTTTGCGGCCCAATAGGCGTTATTGTTTTGTGGTTCCTCTGCCATTTTCAGGCGTCCTCCCTTGTTGACGTTTCAAAGCCGCAAGGGTGACCTTGCGACTTTTCCCCTCCCTGTTACGCGACAGCTTCCTTTACTATCGCGCTCAGATCTTTGGCGACCTGCCCGATCTCGCCCATGGCGTCGATCCGTTGCAGATTGCCTTGTTCTTCGTAGTAGCTAATCAGTGGCGCAGTCTGCGCATGATAGGCCGCCAGCCGTTGACCGACCGTTTCGGCCTTGTCATCGGCGCGGCGCACCATGTCGGTGCTGCCACATTTGTCACAGACACCGGCCACAGCGGGTGCCTTGAACGTGTCGTGATACCCTTCGCCACACCCGCCGCAGGTAAAGCGCCCTGCAATGCGGTTGACCATTTCGGCATCGTCGACATCCAGCGACACAGCCGCATTGATCCGTTGCCCGCTTTCGGCCAACAATTTGTCAAGCGCCTGCGCCTGAACGGTCGTGCGCGGGAAACCGTCAAGGATGACGCCCTGCGCAGTGTCCGGTTCTTGCAGACGATCCTTCAGGATCGCCAGCACGATTTCGTCACTGACCAAGCCGCCTGCGGTCATCACGGCCTTCGCCTCGCGTCCGGCCTCGGTGCCTGCGGCGACAGCGGCGCGCAGCAGGTCACCAGTGGAAAGCTGCACCAGACCGAAATGGTCCTGCAACATCCGGGCCTGTGTGCCTTTGCCAGCACCAGGAGGGCCCAGCAGGATCAATACGGCAGGGCGCGTCATGGTCTCTACCCCGCTCATACTTTGTTCATCCGGTTTTCGATCAGATTGTCGACAACCGAAGGATCAGCCAGCGTGGATGTATCGCCCAAAGTGGTGTGATCGTTTTCGGCAATCTTGCGCAGAATGCGGCGCATGATCTTGCCCGAACGGGTCTTAGGCAGGCCCGGCGCCCACTGGATCAGGTCGGGGCTGGCGATCGGGCCAATCTCGGACCGGACCCATTTCACCAGATCCTTGCGCAGATCGTCAGACGGTTCGACCCCGTTCATCAGCGTGACATAGGCATAGATGCCCTGCCCCTTGATCGCATGCGGATAGCCGACAACTGCAGCCTCGGCCACGTTGACATGCGCGACCAATGCGCTTTCGACCTCTGCGGTGCCCATCCGGTGACCGGATACGTTGATCACGTCATCGACGCGACCAGTGATCCAGTAATAGCCGTCTTCGTCGCGCCGGCAGCCATCACCGGTGAAGTAGTAGTTCTTGTAGTCCGAGAAATAAGTCTTCTCGAACCTTTCGTGGTCGCCGTAAACGGTGCGCATCTGGCCCGGCCAGCTGTCCTTGATGCACAGCACACCTTCGGCGGCGGTCGTTGTGATCTCTTCACCCGATTGCGGGTCAAGAATAACAGGCTGCACGCCAAAGAACGGCAGTGTGGCCGATCCGGGTTTGGTCGCAGTCGCACCGGGCAGTGGCGTCAGCAGGTGACCACCGGTTTCGGTCTGCCACCATGTATCGACAATCGGGCATTTACCTTTGCCGATCACGTCATTGTACCAGTTCCACGCCTCGGGGTTGATCGGCTCACCGACAGTGCCAAGCACCTTGATGCTGGACAGGTCGTATTTTTCAACCGGATCATTGCCATGCGCCATCAAGGCGCGCAGCGCGGTGGGGGCGGTGTAGAACTGATTGACCTTGTGCTTCTGGCACACTTCCCAGAACCGGCCTGCATCGGGGTAGGTCGGCACACCTTCGAACATGATCGTGGTCGCGCCATTGGCCAACGGGCCATAGACAATATAGCTGTGGCCGGTCACCCAGCCCACATCGGCGGTGCACCAGAAGATGTCACCGTCATGGTAATCGAACGTGTATTGATGGGTCATCGCGGCATAGGCCAGATAGCCACCCGATGTATGCACAACGCCTTTGGGCTGTCCGGTAGAGCCTGATGTGTAAAGGATGAACAGCGGGTCTTCGGCATTCACCTCGACCGGGGCGGCGTAATCATCCGCCTCCATCGCCATTTCGTTGTAATCGTAATCGCGACCTTCGGTCCAAGTCGTCTGCCCGCCAGTGCGGCGCACGACCAGACATTTGACGCTGTCCTTGCAATGCAGCAGGGCCGCGTCCGTATTGGATTTCAACGGGGTAGACCGGCCACCGCGCGGCGCATGGTCAGCCGTAATGACGACCTTTGCGTCACAACCGTTGATCCGCGCGCCCAGCGCATCGGGCGAAAACCCAGCGAAAACGATCGAATGAACCGCACCGATCCGCGCACAAGCCAGCATGGCATAGGCGGCTTCGGGGATCATCGGCAGATAGATCACGACACGGTCGCCACGACGCACCCCCAGCGTTTCAAGGATATTCGCCATCCGGCAGGTGCGGCGGTGCAATTCCTTATACGTGATGTGCTGGGCGGCATCCTTGGGATCATCGGGTTCCCAGATGATAGCAGTCTGGTCGCCACGTGTTTCCAGATGCCGGTCAATGCAATTGGCGCTGACGTTCAGCGTGCCATCCTCGAACCATTTGATGTCGATATTGCCGGGCGCAAAACTGGTCGTTTTGACCTTGGTGAAAGGTTTGATCCAGTCGATTCGCTTGCCATGCTCGCCCCAGAAAGCTTCCGGGTCCGCGATCGATGCGTCATACATCGTCTGATACTGCTCTGCCGTGACGTGTGCCTTTGCGACAAAGTCCGCAGAAGGCGCAAAACGAGCGTCAGTTGTCGTTGTATTTGTCATGAATCCTCCAATTCTATCCCCGGCTTTAGCAGCCGCTGGCGTGGATCATTCACATGATCACAGCGCCATCTCCTCGACCGCTAAAGTAACAGATTGCTGGAAGTTTCAAATAAGATACGGATTTTGTTCGATTGTAATGTAAATAAATTTACACTCGGTACTAAGATTCAGTAAACATCAGCCCTTATACAGAAAATTAACATTTATTTCAGCATATTGGTCATGCGGCATAGGTAGACCCCTCATCATCAAGGATCGCCTTCAGCTCTGTCAGGTGCCGGATGTCCTGTTCGGGATAGGCTTCCAGTTCTTGCGCGGTCTTTTCCGCAACCTCGTCGGGCAGCACGCGCAATGGTTGTCCGGTCTGCAAGGCACGGATATACGTCTCGGCCGCGCGTTCAAAGTAGTACAAGCGGTTGAATGTCTCGGCCACTGTTGCCCCAATAATCAACACGCCATGGTTGCCCATGATCATGACCTTCTGCTTGGGGTCCGTGAACAATGCCGCACAGCGCGCGCCTTCATCCGCGAATGCCAGCCCACCATAACCGTCGTCGATCACATAGCGGTTAAAGAAGGTGCAGCAATTCTGGTCAATCGGCGGCAGGCGGCTGTCCTGCAAGGACGCCAGAACCGTGGCAAAGATCGAATGCACATGCATCGCGCAACGCGCATGCGGTACCAGCCGGTGAATCCCGCCATGCAGACCCCAAGCGGTCGGGTCAGGCGCATCCGGTCCTTCCAGCGTGGCGGGGTCATTGGCATCCACCTCGATCAGGTCGCTGGCCTTGATCCGGCTGAAATGCATCTGGTTCGGGTTCATCAGAAACCGCGTGCCATCGTCATTGATCGCCAGACTGAAATGGTTTGCCACACCTTCATGCAGGTTCAGCCGCGCAGTCCAGCGAAACGCCGCCGCCAGATCGACACGTTCGGCCCAATGGGTCATGTTTTGTCTGTGCTGGTTCATGGCGGCTCCTTGGATTTTCTGGCTACGCGGGGTAAAGCTGCGTCATCATCAGCATAGGGAAAGCATCATGACATTCAAACCCGCCACATGGCCACGCAAACTGCGCTCGCAGGAATGGTTCGGGGGGACGTCAAAGGATGCAATTTACCACCGGTCCTGGATGAAAAATCAGGGCCTGCCCGCTGATCTGCTGGATGGCCGCCCCGTGATCGGCATCTGCAACACATGGTCCGAACTGACCCCCTGCAATGCCCATCTGCGCGATCTGGCCGAACGTGTGAAATTCGGCGTCTACGAGGCGGGCGGTTTCCCCGTCGAATTCCCCGTCTTTTCCCCCGCCGAATCCAGCCTGCGCCCTACAGCGATGATGTATCGCAACCTGTGTGCGATGGATGTGGAAGAGGCGATCCGCGGCAAATCCATGGACGGCGTGGTCCTGCTGGCCGGTTGCGACAAGACGACGCCTGCGCTGTTGATGGGCGCGGCCTCGGTCGATCTGCCCGCAATCGTGGTATCGGGCGGGCCGATGCTGAACGGCCATTTCCGCGGCGAACGTGTCGGGTCCGGCACCCATCTGTGGAAATTCTCCGAAGCCGTGCGCGCCGGTGAAATGACCGCCGAGGAATTTGTGGAGGCCGAGGCATCCATGTCCCGCTCGCCAGGATCGTGCAACACGATGGGCACCGCCAGCACGATGGCATCTATGGCCGAGGCGTTGGGCATGGCCCTGTCCGGCAATGCCGCGATCCCCGCCGTCGACAGTCGCCGCCGCGTGATGGCGCATCTGACTGGACGGCGCATCGTGCAGATGGTCAAGGACGATCTGAAACCATCCGATGTCATGACCAAAGAGGCGTTCGAGAACGCGATCCGCACCAATGCCGCAATCGGCGGGTCCACCAATGCGGTGATCCACCTTTTGGCAATGGCAGGGCGCACCAAGGATGTGACCCTGACGCTGGATGATTGGGACAGGCTGGGCCGCGACGTGCCGACGATCCTGAACCTGATGCCTTCAGGCAAATACCTGATGGAGGAATTCTTCTACGCAGGTGGCCTGCCCGTCGTGATCAAACGTCTGGGCGAGGCTGGATTGCTGCACAAGGATGCGCTGACAGTCTCTGGCACCAGCATCTGGGACGAGGTCAAGAACGTCCGCAACTGGAACGAGGATGTGATCCTGCCCGTCGAAAAAGCCCTGACGCAATCCGGCGGCATCGCTGTGCTGCGCGGCAACCTCGCCCCCGGTGGCGCGGTGCTGAAACCTTCTGCTGCGACACCTGCGCTGATGCAGCATCGTGGCCGTGCCGTGGTGTTTGAAGACATCGACGACTACAAGGCCCGCATCAACGACGACGATTTGGATATCGACGAAACCTGCGTCATGGTCCTGAAAAACTGCGGCCCACGTGGCTATCCCGGCATGGCCGAGGTCGGCAACATGGGACTGCCACCCAAAATCCTGAAAAAGGGTATCACCGATATGGTGCGCATCTCGGATGCACGCATGTCCGGCACCGCCTTCGGCACCGTGGTCCTGCACACCTCGCCCGAGGCAGCGGTGGGCGGCCCCCTCGCAATCGTGCAAAACGGCGACATGATCGAGGTTGACGTCGCAGGCCGCCGCCTGCATCTGGATATCTCCGACGATGAATTGCAGGCGCGTCTGGCGGCATGGTCAGCGGATAAATCAGGCGCCAACCCCCGCCCTGAAAGTGGTTATGCGATGCTCTACCATGACCGCGTCATGGGGGCCGATACCGGTGCCGATTTCGATTTCCTCGTCGGTCATCGCGGCAATGCCGTCGGGAAAGAGGCGCATTGATGCAGAACATCTGTCTCGTCGGCATCGGCAAGATCGCCGTTGACCAGCACGTGCCCGCCATCGCCGCTAGCCCCGACTGGGTGCTTGCGGCGACGGTCAGCCGCGCGGGGTCGGTCGATGGTGTGCCCGCCTATAATGATTTCGCGCAAATGCTCGCGGAACGGCCTGACATCGACACGGTCTCGCTCTGCCTTGCGCCTGTCCCGCGCTATGATTACGCGGCAGCCGCGATTGCTGCAGGCCGTCATGTGATGTTGGAAAAACCCCCCGG